>DGTW01000081.1 GCA_002393835.1 Treponema sp. UBA4326 | reverse complement strand
CACCGCCAACGCCCGTAAAATGCAGGGAGTGAAAATAGCCCTTTTTGATTCAGATAACAAGAAAATCAACTTTACCGGGGCAATTCGTGGTGAGGTCATAATGACCCGCACCGTGCACCAAAAATTTTACGCTGACAAGGCCAACTGCCGTAACGCCGCCAACGGCCTTATGAAACGCAAGGACGGAAGCGGAAGCGAAAATCTCTGCATCATAACTTACGATGCCCTTGCCACCGAGGGAGAAAGTCCCTTCAAGGACGAGGAAGGCAAAATCAACTGGCTAAAATCCTGCGGCTTCAATACATCTCCATTAAAAATCTGCAAATCGCCAGACGAAGTGATTGAATATCGTGCCGAAGTAATGGAAGTCAGGAAAAGCCTTGACTACGACATCGACGGCCTTGTAATAAAAGAAAGACGGATTGACCTTGAAGACGCAAGCCGGGCCAGACCAGACCGCCAGATTGCCTTCAAATTCTCTCTCGAAGAAGCTGTCACAACTTTGCGCGAGGTTGAGTGGAGCGAATCTGGAGCCACTTATACGCCGGTCGCTATTTTTGACGAAGTTCAGCTCAACGGAACCACTGTTCAGAGGGCATCCCTGGCAAATCCGGACACAATGAGGGCTCTCGGGGTCAAAATCGGAAGCCGGGTGGTCGTCGTAAAAAGGGGTGAGATTATCCCCAAAATCGAAAGCGTTTTGAACGAAGAGGCGGGCCAGGTCACGAGCGAAATTGTTTTCCCCAAAAAATGCTCTGTTTGCGGAAGCGAGCTTTGCGACGAGGGAAGCCGGCTTTTCTGCCCCAACAAAAACTGTGAGAAAAGGGTGCTTCACCAGCTACAGAAATGGGTAGGAGTGGTTGACATCCGTGATTTTGGTGACACCCTGCTTCGTGAGCTTTTCAAAAACAAGGAAGTCACTTCGATTTCTGACATTTATTCGCTCACAGCAGAAGGCCTCGTTCCCTATTTTTTGAACGAGGAATCAATCGAAAGCCAGAAGGATTCCCTGGGGGCAAAAAAAGTCTATGAAAGCATCCAGAATCACAGGCGCATGAGCCTTGCAATCTTTATCGCAGGCTTTGACATCGAGGGAATTGGTGAGACTATGGTTCAGAAGCTGATTGACGCTGGCTTCAATTCTCTCGAAAAGCTCCTTTCTGCGAGCGAAGAAGAAATTGCCTCTGTCTACGGTTTTGCCGAAATCACCGCAAAGATTTTCGTGGAAGGGCTTGCCGAGAACAAAGATGAAATGCTCTCCCTCACCCAGTCTGGAACCATTCAGCTTGAAGAAATCGGAGCAGGCGCTCTGGCTGGAAAATCCTTCTGCTTTACTGGAGAACTTCACTCGATGAAAAGGGCAGATGCCGAGGCGATGGTAAAACAGGCCGGCGGAAGCTGCAAGTCGAGCGTAACAAAGGATTTGAGCTATCTTGTCACCAACGACACCACAAGCGGCTCCAGCAAAAATGTCAAGGCCGCTAAATTCGGCATTCCTATTATAAACGAAGAGGAATTTTTGCGCTTATTTTCTTAACGGTTCAGGATAAAGCTTCAGTCTTTTTTTGTTGAAAATAGGCTTTTTTTGATTTACTATTGTATTAAGTAATGTACCAAATTTTTTTTGCTGCCGTCCTTCCGTGGTTCCGCTTGCGCTCCATTGCTGTCGCAACGGCTGTCGCCGCCACTACACGACGGGGTAGGCTTTTTCTTCTCCTAGCGATTTTCTCCCTTTTAGCGTCTCCTGCCTTCTCCAGTCGCCTTATTTCTCCTGTTCAAGGTCGCTTTGCCAACAAGCAGTGCCTCGTGCTTAGGCTGGAGGAGGGGGAAGAGGCTTTTTATTCCTATACAAGCACAAATCCTCTTGCCCAGGGCTTTGCCTATGACGGCCCTGTATTAATCGACATGGCCGGTGAAGTCAGCCTTAGCATAGCAGTGCTCAAAGGCAATCAAAAAGAGGAAATCAAAATCAATTACAGCGTAAGCGAGAGGGGAAATCCCTTTGCCACAGGAACGGCCGAAAAAGATTTCATCGATCGCATTAATCTGGAAGGAATCTTGCCCTGTGCCGGAGACAGCGTCATAAACATTCCCAAATCCCTTTCTTATTTTATTGGTGACGGAGAAAAGCCTGTCATGCAGGGGCAGAGCCTGTCCGTTTCTGCCGACAACAAGCTTTCCCGCTATATTCCATGTACCGTTACGGACGGAAATTACAGCTGGCGTTTCATCATTTTTCTTTCTTCAGCAGTAGAAAGCTCTTCCTTTGCGAAAAACACGATTCCCTTTGAAATCTATGACTGGGAAAATTTGACTTTCACTGGCAAAAACCTTATCTGGTGCCTGGACGATGGAATTTGGTCTGCCTCTACCGACAGCATTGTGATAGACCGCAGTAAAGAGCATGTCCTTTACTGGCAGGATGTGGCTTACAAGGCAGGAAATCCAGTCGAGAAATTCGTTATTCCTCCTAAGCCCCTTCTCAGACAGGAAAATTTCAATAAGGCTCTTGCCTTTTCGATTGACGGAGACCTTCGCTACAGAATGTCAGTCGTCACTAGCGGTACCGGGGACGAGGCTTTTCAGGATTCATCCCTTTATTCATCGGTTACTTTTGACACCTTTGAGGGGGATGTCGTAAGGGCCAAGGCTATTTTTGCCTTTTTCTGTGACGGCGTGTATCAGGGCGAGATTGCTTCTTCATATATCATTGACAGGCAGCCACCCCTTCCGCCC
Source organism: Treponema sp. UBA4326 (assembly GCA_002393835.1). GTDB lineage: Bacteria > Spirochaetota > Spirochaetia > Treponematales > Treponemataceae > Treponema_D. The sequence continues at coordinate 11,710 of DGTW01000081.1, read as the reverse complement.
AAATTCATTGCCAGTGAGCCGGGGGAGTATGCCCGCCATGATGTCAGCCTTTCAGTTGAGTCTGAAAGCGGGGCTAAAATTTATCTCAGCCTGCTGGGGCCTTTCACTGTGAATTCCAATTCCTACCTCGACAATAATTCCGAGTTTGACTACATTAAGCCCGGCGAATTTTTTCTCTATAAGTCACAGCCCCTGGAGCTAAGGGCTGGCCTTGAAAGGACTGTCTGTTACCGTGCCTTTGCCTATGCCGAAGATTCTTCCGGCAATGTAAGCAAACTTTCGAACTACAAGGTCATAATCGATGAATACAATTATTTCATTGATGCGCAGGCTGCAGACTTTGCAGCAGACGGAAGCCGTCTTCATCCCTTCAATTCCTTTGACCAGGTTTTAAAAATCATCAATCAGGGAAAATTCGTTCATTTTTTTGTCAGCGGTAGCATAAGGCTTCCAAAAGGGCTTTCCCTCATTACATCAAACTGCTCTTTTACGGGCATGAAGGATGCCCAGCTGATTCTTCCTGCATCCTCATACATTTTGCTTCGAGGAGCCAGCTTTGAAGTGCAGAACTGCCTGATTCAAAAAAACATTGAGGAGGGCTGTCCGAGTGACCAAAGGCTGCTTGTCCTTGAGAAATCTGCGGCAATTTTTGACGAATGTGAGCTTCTTGCTTCCTTCGACTCGTCTGGAACCCTAATAAGTGCGGATTCTTCCATTGTTTCCTTCAACAATTCTGGTCTAACGGCACAAGCGACTGCCTATGCCTGCGACATTTCCTCCACCAAGTCAAAAATTTTCTTCACTAAAAGCCATGCTTCGTCGATAGCCGATACCGCCGTAAATTTCAGCGTAAAGGCCAGCAGCTTTGACTTAAAATCCTCGGACTGCAGGGTAATTTCCCATCTGGGCAGAATTGTGGAGGCCAGCGAAAGTAATCTCCGCCTGAACGGCAACAAATATACCGGGGACTTTGACCGGGAGCAGAGAAATGTAGAGCCTGTTTGGAAGGACGAGAAATCCCTGCTTTTGGAGGATAAAAACAACTTGGCCAGCGGTTTTTAGAAAATCGCCGTCTTTATCAAAAATCATTTAGGTAAGTTTGGAGTAAATATGACAGAGCTTGTTTGTGGCATGGACGAAGCCGGACGAGGTCCTTTGGCAGGGCCTGTTACGGCTGGATGCGTTCTCCTGCCGGAAGATTTCCCAGTTGAGATTCTTAATGACTCAAAAAAACTCTCCGAGAAAAAGCGGGAGGCAGCCGAGAAAATCATCATGGAAAAGGCTTGCTGGGGACTTGGCGTGGTTGATCATGAGACCATCGACCAGATGAATATCCTAAGGGCAAGCATGTATGCCATGAGCATTGCCTATCAGATGATGAGGGCGAAACTTCCCGACTGGCTCCGTGGCCGTGGAATTGATTTCGATGAAAAAAATCTTGATTCTCTTATCTCTGCAATCACTGACGGCACAAGTTGCCCTCAGGTTCCATGTTCCTGCCGCTGCGAGCCTAAGGCTGACGGAAAATATCCTGAGGTAATGGCCGCAAGCATTATCGCAAAAGTTGAGCGTGACAAAATGATGCTGGAATTCGACAGGCTTTATCCTGACTATGGCTACGCAAAACACAAGGGCTATCCAACTGCCGCCCATATTGCCATTTGCCGTGAAATTGGCATGAGCCCGATTCAGCGCAAGACTTTTAAGTTTTAACCTATTGCATAAAACCGCAAGATATGTTATAAAATGCAAAGAACGCTTTCGTTTCAGGACATTTGCGTTTTTAGGACGCTTGCGTCCATAATTTCTATTCACATTTTTAAGGAAGGGTCAAAATGAGCATCCGCGGAGAACTTTTTACTACTCAGGTTTTGTTGGATAACCGCTCGTATTTTTTCAATGTAAAGGAAAATCGTGCCGGTGATGTATTTTTACAGATTGTAGAGAGCAAAAAAGGCGACGGTGCTGATTTCGACCGCCATCAGATTTCAATCTTTGCTGAGGACATGCAGAAAGTCCTCGCAGGCCTTGACGATTCCCTCAAATTCATCGAAAAAGACAGAAAAGAGCGCGCAAAACGCCGTGCCGAAATCAAAGCCGCAAAAGAAGCAAAATACGCTTTGGGCAATGGCGAAAAGAAAGTCTATCGCAAGAAGGGCGATGAAAAGAAAGACGACGGCATCAAACGCACGGGAAAAGTAATTCACATTAAGTCTAAGAAAGACGAGTAATTTGTTGCGCCGCATTTTGCGGCGTTTTTTTATGGGGTGGTAAAACAGAAATAGATTTAGGAAAATTTCTTTGAAAATTTATTTCCGTAAAATTTGAAAATTTTCGTAAAATGTGTTATTATTTTCGTAAACTTAGTAAGATTGAGGAAAATATATGCAGGAATCCGAATTAAAAGAACTGATTACGAAAATATTGGAAAGAAAAACTGAAAGTTCGAAAATTGAATTCAAAAGTGCAAAAGGCGGTACTCCTGAAAAACTATATGATACTCTTTCAGGTTTTTCAAATGCAGACGGCGGAATAATTATTTTTGGAATTGATGAAAAAGCAGGTTACAAGGTATGTGGTGTACAATACCCTGATGAACTGGAAACAAAGGTTGTTGAACAATGTAAAGAAATGGAGCCAGTTGTTAGACCGTTAATTACATTCTGTGAATACGAAGGAAAAACAATTGCTGCTGCAGAGATAGCTGAAATGGATGCTGTCAGCAAACCTTGTTATTATACAGGCAAGGGTAAAAGCAAAGGTTCATATATTAGAATTGGCGAAGCAGACTTACCGATGACTGAATATGAAATCTACTGCTATGATGCTTTTAAATTCAAAACAGAGGATGAGTTAAGAGTTAATCAAAGAATTGATGATTCTATATTTGATCAAATTCAAATGGATGGTTTTATTGCAAAGGCAGTTTCAGTAAAACCTAATCTTGTAAATATGGATAAAAAGACACTTATGACAATGAGCGGTCTTACAGATAAAAATGGCATTCCTACTGTTTGTGGAATTATGTTGTTTGGAAAGTATCCTCAATATCTTTCACCAAATCTTGATATTGTTGCTGTTGTTTGTGCTACTGGAAATTATGCAGAAGAATCTGAGCCGGGCGAAAGATTTATTGTAAATAAGCGGCTTGATGGTACTATTCCCCAGATGCTTGAAACGGGTTTAGCATTTGTTCAGCAGAATATAGCAAAATCAACTGTTATAGATGAAACAGGTCATAGAAATGATGTCAGTGAATACCCGATTAAGGCTATTCGTGAAATTATTTTAAATGCTTTGATTCATCGTGATTACAGTATTCACACGGAAAATGAACCGATTAGAATAGAAATTTATCCAAACAGACTAGAAGTTTCAAATCCAGGTGGACTTTATGGTCGGCTTTCAATTGATGATTTAGGAAAAGTCAAAGCGGATGTCAGAAACCCTTTTATTGCAGCAGCACTTGAGATTTTGACGACAACTGAAAATCGCTATTCAGGGATTCCAACTATCAATACAGAAATGAAAAAAGCAGGATTACCGGCTCCAAAGTTTGAGGATTTGAGGGGAACTTTCAAAGTTACGCTTTATAATTCCAAAAATATTCAAGATGAATTATCTAGCAAGATAATTGAATTTTGCAAGAAGCCTAGGACAAAAGATGTATTGGCAAAAGAATTTGGTTTTGATGAAAAACATCCGGCGTATTTTATAAATAGCTATGTGCTTCCGTTGATTGAAAATGGAACATTGCAATATATGATTCCTGATAAACCAAAAAGCAAAAATCAGCGTATTGTGGTAAGACAATAAAACTTGACATCAAGCATTTGCTTCCATCTTTTTTAGGTTTGTTTCGATGAATTCTCGTATATTTTCTATTATGTTTGCTTTTATCTGCTGATTGTCTTCTGAAATTTGTTTGTCGAAAGATGATGGAATTGGAAGAAAAAGCGTATGAATATCGATTTCCAAAGCTTCTGTCAGTCGTGAAAGAGTTTTCTCGCTAGTCCAGGTTTTACACAATTCAATATTTTTAATTGTCTCGTCCGAAATTTCAGCTTTTTCAGCAAGTTCAAATTGAGTCATTTTTCTTACTTTTCTTATCCGCTTTAAATTTTCCGCCAGTCTTGCTTGTATTTCAGAATCTTTCATTTCTCTTGTTTAGAATAAACTTGTAAAAAATTAAATATCTCAAAAAGCCATATTATTTTAAAATAAGGTTGATTATTTGGAATTCTGTATTACAATAAGACATATATATTAAAAAAGTGGGTGAATATTTGGAATAATAATAAAGATATAGATTTTTTGGAGGAAACTTATGAAAAATCGATTGGGCTTTTCATTTTCCATAATAATGAGGATTCTTGCGTTATTTTTCCTGCTGTTTTCGTGCAAGACGGAGAGCGAGAATACAGATGATTTTTCTGCGAATGCTCCAACTTATTTCATGGTCATGTTTGACCCAAGTGGCGGAAGTTTTGTGCCTTCCCAGTCGGTTTTAAAAGGTGAGACGGCAGTAAAGCCCGAAAATCCAACAAAAGATGGGTGGGCTTTCTCAAATTGGTATAAGGGAGACGATATTTTTGATTTTTCGATTCCCATAACAGAAAATGTGACGCTTAAAGCAAAATGGACTGAGATTAAAACGGATGAACCTGAGAAACCTGAAAATCCTGAAGAAGAAGAGCCGAAGCCTGTTGAAAAGGCTGTCATCAGCTTTGTATCGCAGTTTGGTGAAGTTCCTTCAATAAATAAAGATGTTGGAACGACTATTGCAGCGAATGAAATCCCTGTTTTGAGTGAATACGGCTACAGTTTTGAAGGATGGCTCAACGGAGATGAAAAACTTGAGGCGGGATATTCCGTTACAGGGGATGTGAGTTTCACTGCGAAATGGACTGCAAACAAATACACCATTACTTTTGATGCAAATAATGGAACAGGTGAATCTTCGACTCAAATTGTAACTTTTGGCATAATTTCAAAACTTGAGGAATGCAAATTCATTTATTTGGGGTATCGGCTTGCTTCATGGAATACTCAGATAGGTTCCGAAGGTACAGATTATTCAGACGGCGGGGATTTTGCTGTAACCGAAGCCCACGACATCACGCTCTATGCCCAGTGGGTAGAGGCAGACAGATGCATAATTACTTATGCGAATACAAGGGGAGTTGTGAATTCTAATCCAACTTCGTATCGGGAGAGTGTTGGAGCAAATCTTTATGATTTGATTTTGCAAGGCTGGGTTTTTGAAGGGTGGTATGAGTCGCTGGATTCAGATGGAAACGGTACAGAAACTAAAATAGCGAGTTGGGGGGCAGGTGAGAAATCTGGGGATATAATGTTGTATGCAAAATGGAGTCCGTGCACAGATACGGCATACAAAGTTGAGCATTACAAAGAAAATGTAGATGACGATAATTTTTCTCTTATGGAATCAGACACGCAGAATATCACCGGTATGACAGGTGGGCAGACTTCCGCACAAGCGAAGATTTACGAGCATTATACAGCACAAAACTTTGAACAGAAAACAATATCGGCAGACGGAAGCACGGTCGTAAAAATCTACTACAAGTTGGAAATGGTCACAATGACATTCAATCTTGACGGTGGAAAAATTGGCGGAAAGACGAGCGTTACGAAAAGTATGAAGTATGGGGCTGATTTCTCAATTGAAACTCCAACAAAGACAGGATGGACATTCTCAAACTGGATTCCAAACTTGCCGGAAACTGCGGTATCTGGAACTTATACCGCAACTTATACTCCGAATGAGAATACATCATACAAAGTTGAACACTATAAAGAGAATACTGAAGATGAAAACTTTTCGCTGGTAGAATCAGACACGCAGAATCTCACTGGTATGACAGGTGGGCAGACTTCCGCACAAGCGAAGATTTACGAGCATTATACAGCACAAAACTTTGAACAGAAAACAATATCGGCAGACGGAAGCACGGTCGTAAAAATCTACTACAAGCTTGATACCGTTACGATGACATTTAACCTAGATGGCGGAATGATTGGCGATAAAACTTCTGTGACGAAAACTGCGAAGTACGGTACATCTTTCTCAATCGAAAATCCAACAAAAACTGGATGGGCATTCTCAAACTGGATTCCAAACTTGCCGGAAACTGCGATGGCTGGAAGTTATAGTGCAACTTACACACCTAATGCAAATACGGTATACAAAGTCGAACACTACAAAGAGAATGTAATAGACGATAATTTTTCTCTCATGGAATCAGACACTCAGAATCTTACTGGTACAACAGGCGGGCAAACTTCTGCGCAAGCAAAAACATACGAACATTACACACCACAAAACTTTGAGCAGACAACGATAGCCGCAGACGGAAGCACAGTTGTAAAAATCTACTACAGTCTTGAAAGAATTACATTAACGCTTGCCCTCGATGGTGGAACGCTTGACGGAAAAAGTGGCATTGTCAAGCAAGTCGGCAAGTACGGACAGACTGTAAGCCTTGGTGCTCCAGAAAGAAATGGCTACAGATTTGAGGGATGGAATACAGTCGGCGGCAAATTGCCTCAGATTTATGAAGAAAATTCAGAATTCTCGGCACTTTGGATTGACCCGTTGAATAAAATTGAAATCACTGTGGAAAGCAAAGATATTGCTGTTTCAAAAACAACATACGGTAACTCAGTCACTTTCTTGGCCGACGAAGGATATTCCTATAGCTGGTTTTTTGAGGATGTTGAAAAATCAAACGAAAGGTCTTGCAGCATCGACACTTCAAACTTAACGAAAGGAACTTACACGCTTGTTCTTGAAGCTGAGAAAGACGGTGAACTGTATTCATATTATGCACAAATCAAGGTGACGGAATAGGGGGCATAAAATGAGGAGATTGTCAAAACTTTTTTCATGCGGAATAATCGCAATTTTTGCCACAACAATTTTTTCCTGCTCAGATTCCCTAAAAGAAACATCGCTCATGCAGGATGAAAAACTTGCGTACATACGGCTCAGTTTGGACGATGGTTTCAGGACGGTGCTGCCTGTTGCGGAGGAAAACGAGTTTACCAGTCTTGTGCTAAAAGGCTCAAAAAATGGCGAGAGTGAATGTGTGATTGGTTCTTGGGAAAGCGTAGCACAAATGCAGAGCGATAAAATTACTGTTGCCGTGGGAACTTGGACATTTACTCTTTCTTCTAAAATCAGCGGCACTACTCTGACAGGAAAAAGAGAAAAAGAAATCATTCTAGGTGAAAATTCACTTGCCTTTACTCTTTCGATTTCTGACAAGGGAACAGGAACCGGTTCATTCAGCATAACATTGAATTATGCAGATGCTGAAAACGCTGAAAAAGTTTCTTATGCGATTGCCGCCCTTGAAAATACTGATGGAACTCCTGTTGAAAATATTTCTTCTCAAAAACTTTTTCCTGATGAAAATTCCGTGACATTTACCCAGAACGGAATCAATGCCGGAACATATCGGGCAAAAGTCAGTTTTTATGGTTCAACGGAAAATGACGGTGATTTTGAACTTGCTTCATATCGTGAGTTAGTGCGGATTTCAACTGAAATGAATTCAACTGCAAATCGTACGATTGAAAGTTTCGAGGAGCTTTACTCAATTGCTTATGTTTTGAATGGTGGAGAATTTGAGGAAGGTGCGAGTGTCATAGAAACATTTACCCGAAAAACTGAGTCAATTTCTTTTCCAAACATAGGCCGTATTGGATATGTGTTCGACGGTTGGTACAGTGTTGAAAATTGTCCGGAAGAAAACAAACTTACAGAAATACAGCAAGGAACAGTCGGTGACATAACACTCTATGCAAAATGGACTCCCTGCACGGACACATCGTATCGGGTAGAACACGACAAGGAAAATCCAAACGATGATGATTTTACGCTCGTGGAATCTGACACACAGAATCTCACAGGCACGACAGACGGTCAGACTGTAGCAGAAGCTAAAAGTTACGAACATTACACTGCACAGGATTTTGACCAGAAAACAATAGCTGCTGACGGAAGCACGGTCGTAAAAATTTACTACAAGTTGGAAACGGTTACAATGACATTCAGCCTTGACGGTGGAAAAATTGGTGATAAAACGAGCGTGACGAAGAGCGGAAAATACGGCGCATCATACACAATCGGAAGTCCAACAAAAACAGGTTGGTCTTTTTCGGGCTGGAATCCATCTCTTCCAGAAACCATGACAGGTGGAACATTCACAGCAACATATTCAGCTAACACAAACACGCCGTATAAAGTCGAGCACTACAAAGAGAATGTAACAGACGATAATTTCACTCTTGTTGAATCAGACACACAGAATCTCACAGGCACGACAGACGGTCAGACTTTAGCCGAAGCTAAAAGTTACAAACATTACACTGCACAGGATTTTGACCAGAAAACAATAGCTGCTGACGGAAGCACGGTCGTAAAAATTTACTACAAGTTGGAAACGGTCACAATGACATTCAGCCTTGACGGTGGAAAAATTGGTGATAAAACGAGCGTGACGAAGAGCGGAAAATACGGCGCATCATACACAATCGAAAGTCCAACAAAAACAGGTTGGTCTTTTTCGGGCTGGAATCCATCTCTTCCAGAAAACATGACAGGTGGAATATTCACAGCAACATATTCAGCTAACACAAACACGCCGTATAAAGTCGAGCACTACAAAGAGAATGTAACAGACGATAATTTCACTCTTGTTGAATCAGACATACAGAATCTCACAGGCACGACAGACGGTCAGACTTTAGCCGAAGCTAAAAGTTACGAACATTACACTGCACAGGATTTTGACCAGAAAACAATAGCTGCTGACGGAAGCACGGTCGTTAAAATTTACTACAAGCTGGATTTCTTCACGATGACATTCAATTTGGGCGGTGGAAACATTGATGGCGAGGAAAACATTACGAAGATTGTGAAATATGGAGCAAGCTACACTGTCGAAACGCCGCAAAAGGTCGGATATGATTTTTCACGATGGATTCCCGCACTGCCTGAAAATGCGACGGACGGAATTTACACCGCAACTTACACGCCACGAACTGACACACCGTATAAAGTCGGTCATTATTTGCAGAATGCAAACGATGATGGCTACACGCTCAAGGATACTGATAATCTCATAGGAACGACTACAGCTCAGACGGATGCTCAGGCAAAAAACTACGAGCATTTTCTAGCTGGAAGTGTGGCACAGACCTCAATTGAAGGTGACGGAAGCACCGAAATAAAAATCTACTACACCCGAGAGCTTATTACCTTCACGCTTGAGCTTGCTGGAGGAACGCTTGACGGACAGACTGGCATTATCACAAAAACCGGCAGATACGGACAGTATGTGATAATCAATAACCCAGGAAGGACAAATTACATTTTTGCAGGCTGGAATTCTACAGGAGAACTTCTTCCCGACACTTATGAAACAGATAAGACTTACACGGCTCTTTGGAGTGCAGTAAAAGGATTTGAAATTTCAATTCAGGCTTCTGATATTTCTGTTACAAAGTCCACAAATGAAAACATAATCAGTTTTACAGCTGAAGAATGTGATTCTTACAGCTGGATTTTGAATGATGTGGAGAAATCTACCGAAAGAACTTTCAGCATTGATACATCAACTCTGAAAAAGAAAGTTTACACGCTCGCACTTGAAGCTCAGAAAGGCGGCAAGTGGTATTCATACTACGCACAAATTAAGGTGACGGAATAGGGGGCAAAAAATGAACGGATTCAAGAAATTCTTTTTATATGCAAGTTTTCCAATTTTAGCTGTGATGTTCTTTTCTTGTTCAGATGTTTCTGATGACGATTCTTCGGTAGAAGAAACTCTTGTACAAAACAAACAGGGCGCATACATAAAGATTACTCTGGATGATTCTGCCCGAACTGTTTTGCCGTCCGCACCCGAAACAGGTTTTACAAATCTTGTGCTGAAAGGTGCAAAATCTGGCGAAACAGAAAAGCTACTTGGTTCGTGGGAAAATGATTCTAAAATGCAAAATGCAACCATTGCCCTTGTGTCTGGCAGCTGGAGTTTTTCTCTTTCTGCCAAAGCCGGTGATAGTGAATGTTCTGGAACAATAACAAAAGAAATCACTGAAGGTGAAAATACACTTGCCTTTTCGCTTGAAATTTCTGACTCTGGAAACGGTGAAGGCTCGTTCAGCATAACAGTGAATTATGCTGAAGTGGAAAATGCGGAAAAGATTTCCTATGCGGTTGCAACGATTGAACATATGGATAAAACCGATGTCGAAGGATTTGAACCACAAACACTTGTACCTTCAGAAAATTCAGTTACATTTACTTCCAGCGGAATCAAGGCCGGGCCATATCGGGCGAAAATAAAATTTTACGCCTCAACAGAAAAAGATGGTGACTTTGAGCTTGCCACATACCGTGAAATCGTTCGTATTTCAAGCGACTTGACTTCAACGGCAACTCGTACAATAGAGAATTTCGACGACATCTACACGATTACCTATGTTTTGAACGGTGGAACAAATCCAGATGATGCGATTATTCATTATGACGATAAGACTAATGTGATTTTACCTGTACCAACTAAGGAAGGTTCCGTTTTCTTAGGATGGTATGAAACAAATGTTTGTTCTGGAAATACCATAAGCGGTTGGAATGCTGATGAAAGATATGGAAATACGATTGTTTATGCAAAGTGGGACATCATAGGTGTGTCATCTGAAAATATAGTCGAAAAAATTAAGAATTTGACTTATTCATGTACTCTGAGGGCTACAGGTAACTTTACAACGGATTTAATTCGTGAAATAAATGCAGCGATGAAGGAATTGTTTTCAAAGCGAAGTGATATTCTTGTATCGCTTGATTTCTCGACGATTACGGGAATTACAGAACTTGAAGAGGCGTCATCAACAAATCCTTCTTATTCTTTCTACGGCTGTACAAATCTTTCTGGAATTATTTTGCCTGACAGCGTGACGAGCATTGGAAACTATGCGTTCTCGGGTTGCACAAAACTTGTAGGTATAGCGATACCAGACAGTGTAACGAGTGTTGGAAAACGCACATTTTGTGATTGCAAAACCCTTACGAGCATAACGATACCTGACAGCGTGACGAGCATCGGAGTAGGTACATTCTCTGGATGTTCTAGCCTTGAAGAAATCTCGATACCTTTTGTTGGAGATCGCTCCTATGGGAGTGGCTGTTCGTCAACAAACGGTACTTTTGGATATATTTTTGGTAGTGGTTCATACAGTGGTGGTGAAGCAACTGAGCAATACTACGGAGCTTCTTATCCCAGTATAACTTATTATATACCATCAACCTTGAAGAAGGTAACTGTTACTGGTGGTAGTATTCTTTATGGCGCGTTCTATGGCTGCTCAAATCTTACGAGTATTACAATAGGCGATGGCGTGACGAGCATCGAATCCTATGCGTTTAGTGGCTGTTCTAGCCTTGAAGAACTTACAGTACCATTTGTTGGTAACAGTGTAAGTGCATCATCTGAAAAATCATTGTTTGGTTATGTTTTTGGTGAAAATTCATATAGTGGTGGAAAAGCAACTACGCAAAAATATGCTTCTTCTTGTTCCTTGACTTATTATATACCATCGAGTTTGAAGAATGTGATTGTTACAGGTGGAAATCTGTTTTATGGTGCATTCTACGGTTGTACAAGCCTGACGAGCATAA
>DGTW01000186.1 GCA_002393835.1 Treponema sp. UBA4326 | reverse complement strand
TGCAGGTGACACGGTCTATGGCGGCGTAATTGAAAAAAAAGATTTCATCGGTGACGGGACACGGGAAATCGAGGCAAAGGACATCATACGGTCAAACATTTTGATGTACACGACAAGCCTGAACACGGTCTTTCTGGCACTTCTTTACAACTTTCTATAATGCAGGTTCTGTCTACCAAAATCATATTTGACTTATCTTCCTTTGTAACATAGTATTAAAACAATATGAATGTTAATAACAACTCGCCTCTTAATAGGTTCATTCCGGGCAAAAAATCGCTCACAATTACGATTTCTGAGCTCCCTCAGGCCTGGGATTTTATCTCCGAAAAACTGTCAGATTACTCAATCCCCGAAAAACGAAAGACCTTGTGCTCGCTTCTTTTCGAAGAAATTTCTCTCCATCTCAAAGAATCAATTTCAGCGGCTACCCCGGTCACCGTAAAAATCAATAAATGTTTCAGTCAGGTCTCTATTAAAATTTTAACCTCCAGTGAAAAGGAACTTGTTCTCAAAAGTCATATAACTCCCTCAAACTCAAAGGAAGAGCTTGAAAGAGAGATTCGTGATGTTCTTATCGAAAAGAATTCCGACAAGATTTCCACGACATACAAAAATAAAAATCTTTCGATTACTATCAAAGTCGGAAAATCAAGGGCAAAAAATACAGAAGAGATCATCGAGCAGTTCTACACTAGCCGCAAGGATAATCCCCCTACTCCTACAGAACAAATTGCCTTCTTATTAAAGATTCATAAATGGGGATTTTTACTCTCCTTTATAATCCGTTCAATAAAAACACTCCCTCTGGTAATTTTCCCTGTTGTCACGGCGAATATCATCGATATTGTCTCAACGAAAGGCATAAAAGAATCACAGTTTGAATTCTGGATGAACATCGTTGTTGCCTTTATCTCGCTTCTCGTAAACATCCTTTTTGCCTGGTTTGACTGCCTGGTCTTCAGAAATATTGTCCGCAGAATTGAGATGAGCCTCCGGAGCGCAATGATAAGCAAGCTGCAGATGCTCTCAATTTCCTTCCATACAAATTCCCAGGCAGGAGCCATCACCAACAAGCTCATGGTAAACGTCGAGAATGTGGCGTCAATTTTCCTTTCCTTCTTCGGCAACCTATTTACGGTTGTTTTTTATGCCATTGCTGCTACGATTATGACCCTCCGTGACTGTCCTGTAATGTCAATTTTCTACCTTCTCTTTATTCCTACGGCTGTTTTCCTTTCACGCTTCTTCAGGAAGCCAATCAAAGCCTACAATAAGGATTACCGGCTTGATGTCGAGGAAGCAAGCGCCGCCATAACGGAAATGCTGGGAATGATTCAGATTTCGCGGGCTCACGGCCTTCAAAAGAAAGAAAATGAGCGAATGGACAATTATTTCAATAAAATTTACGGAACCGGAAAGAACCTTGATGTCGTTAATCAGGTTTTCGGAGCCACAAGCTGGGTAATCCTGCAGCTTTTCCAGCTTTTTTGTCTTGCCTTCTCGGCCTATCTCGCCACGAAAAGCATAATCACTGTCGGTATGATTGCTCTTTTCCAGTCTTACTTCACATCAATCGTAAACAGGGTAAGTACCGTCGCCAATTCGATTCCGGCCCTCTCACAGGGAATGGAAGGCTGCGTGAGTATTGCCGAAGTCCTTTGCGCTGATTCAACGGAGCACAATGGAAAGAAAGACATATCACAATTCAAGGGTCATATCGAGCTCAAAAACATCGATTTCCGCTACAAGGAAGAAGAAGCCAATATCATTTCAAATTTCTCACTCGATATCCCGGAAAAATCAAGCATCGCTTTTGTCGGCGACTCTGGTTCTGGAAAATCTACCCTCATAAACATGATTATCGGCTTTATCATGCCACAAAAAGGCATGGTCTCAATCGACGGAAACAACCTCTTTGACATCAACCTTGCCGGATTCAGAAAGCACATTGCGGTCGTTCCTCAGCATACGATTCTTTTCTCAGGCACTCTCTACGAAAATCTGACTTACGGAATGCCCTACATTACGACTGAACGCCTTCACAATCTTATTTCCGCAGTCGGACTTGACGACCTCATCGAAAAACTTCCTGGCGGTCTTTACGCCGAGATTTCAGAATCCGGGGCAAATCTTTCGGGCGGAGAAAAACAGCGTCTGGCCCTTGTCCGCGCCCTTCTCCGGGAACCCAAAATCATTATTCTTGACGAGGCAACCAGTGCCCTTGACTCCGAAAACGAGCAGAGAGTCACGGAACTTATAAACAAGGTCTTGGGAACCTGCACCGTCATTATGATTGCTCACCGCCTCTCAACGATAAAGAATGTAGACAATATCGTCGTTCTCGAAGACGGAGCGATAAAAGAGCAGGGTTCATTTGATGAGCTCATGGCCAAAAAAGGAGACTTTTACCGACGATGGAATGCCCAGCAGTAGATTATGTCGATACGGCCCTTTCCCTTTTCAAGGGGCCACAAAAAGACTTGCAGGCCTACCAGAGCGAAAAATATGTATCCCTGCTCCATTATGCCTATTCTCATGTTCCCTACTATCACAGGATTTTTGATGAAATCGGACTCTTTAAGAATGGAAGTTTCTGCGAAGAAAAAGCCTGTAAAATTCCTGTCCTTACCAGGGAAATCATCAAAAGGGAAGCCGAGAATCTCAAAAGCGACGAATTTAGCGAGCTGGAAGCAAAGGCCCACAGCTCAAGCGGTTCTTCCGGCACTCCCCTCACCGTCTGGCACTGCAAGAATCAGGAATATTGCGGAAAAGAAGACAAACTCCTTTTCGGTGCATTAAACGGCAGGAAACCCGGGGATTTCTGGATTAAGCTCTGGGGAAACGAAAGCAATCTTCTGGGCGGTCAAATGCTCAAGGAAGGTCCAAAAAACCTTCGCTACAACAACCGCATTATCCTCGATGCTTTTCACCAGACCGATGAAAAGCTTAATTCTTTTATCAGCGAAATAAACATGAGAAAGCCTGTGATGATTTGGGCATATGTTGACCCGATTTTCCAGCTTTCACGCTACATAAACAGGAATAAAATCGAAATTTTCAGCCCGATCTGCATAATAACGACCGGTAGTATGCTTTCAAAACCTGTAAAAACCACGATTCAAAAAGCCTTTCCACGGTCAAAGGTAGCCAATCAGTACGGATGCAGTGAAGCCGGAACTCTTGCAAGCGAAGTCAACGGAAAAGACGGTCTGAGGGTCTTCGAGCACAGCGTAAAACTCGAAATTCTGCACGAGGACGGCTCAATCACAAGCGATGGAAGCGGCGAGATTCTTGTCACAAGCCTGAACAATCATGCCATGCCCCTAATCCGCTACAGGCTCGGTGACTCAGGCACAATCACCCATAATATAGAAGGACTGGAAGGCTCTTTTGCCCTCATCACGGAACTTCACGGAAAAACGAATGCCCATATCAAAAAAGCCAATG
>DGTW01000229.1 GCA_002393835.1 Treponema sp. UBA4326 | reverse complement strand
TTTTTTATTGGGAAATTTAAACCAAGGATTAAATTTAACAGGAGGATTTTCTGTTACAAAAAGTGGAGGGTATACGGCTGTCTCGGGATGCTTTTACAGATTCGTTTTTTGTGGTAGTATCTGGATAAATATCGGGCTATAGCGCAGCTGGTTAGCGTACTTGTCTGGGGGGCAAGGGGTCACCGATTCAAATTCGGTTAGCCCGACGAGATTTGAACCTGTTCGGATTTTTTCTGAACAGGTTTTTTTGTTATTGCCGGACTTGAGCCGGCAATCTGTTTTAGTTGTTTTTTGCGCCGCTTATTTTTGACATTGCGAGGGCGTTTGTTGAGTTTCCGTAGAAGGCGATGATTTCAGATGAGAATTTTTCGTCCAAAAGAGCCCTGTATTTCTGGATTTTTCCTACGTAGTTCAGTGTGTGCTGAGGTGTCTTGTTTGCCTTTACGCGGGTTGTTCCTGCATTGTACATTGCAAGGGCTGTAACTTCGTTTCCGCTCAGGTCCATGCACCATCTCAGGTGAATCATTCCGTATTTGGCACTTACGTTCGGATCAAAAAATTCTGCTTCTGTAAGTTTCGGGAACGAATTGCTGTTGAGCTGGAAGAGACCGCGGTCAATTGTTGCGTTTGAATTGCTGTTTACGGCTGCAGGCTTGTATTTGCTTTCAACATATGCAAGTGAAAATGCAAGTGTCAGCGGGATGTCATTTTTGTCTGCATTTTCAAGAATTGCCTGTGCAACTTCGCGGTTGCCCGTAACCTGGGTAAAAAACCATTCTACTGCAGGGCGCGAAAACGGCTGCCTGTAGAGGACAAGTCCTGAATCTTCTTTTGAAAGAAAATCGTCTGAAACATCATATTTTTCAGGTGTCGAGCCGAAAACTTCAGCGTAGTCAAATGAAGAGAATGAATTAAAAGAAGACTCGTTTTCATTAACAGTGGAACCGGCTGCCGGGATACAGAAATTTACAAGAAGACATACAGCCAGAAAAAGCACGCTTACTGAGACGGTTCCATGCATAATTCTTTTAGAATAAGAGTTCATTTCTCTAATATGACACAAATAAATCTTTAAATCAATGAGAGCGTACGAAAATTTTCTAGAATTCTGCTATTTTATGCATTTTTTCGCATATAATAACATTTAGTACAGAACGATATCGCTTCCGCAGTTTTTTTTGCTGAAGAATACGTAATGTGCATGTTTTTCGGCAACAGTCTTTGTGTAAAAGTCAACTACGTCGCTGTCTGATGCGATTTCATCCGGAACTGCAAATCCGATTACGCTTACACAGTCCTTGATTCTTCTGGAAGTGTGCTTCATCGCATTGATGAACTGTCCCGGGAGGGCGCCTTTTTTGTCGTAAACCGGTTCGATGAAAACGAATTCGCCTTTGTCATCGAGAGCCTTGAGTTCGTCGCGCAGACTTGCAAGGAACTGTTCATTGTAAACTTCTTCTGCGCCTTCTACGTCATTCCAGCTGATTTTCTTTATCATTGCAGGTGTTACTTCGATCTGTGTTCCGTCTGTTTTGTAGAGTTTGCTGTCTTTGCATTCAAAAAGTCTTTCAAGTTTCATAATTTCTCCATGGGCGCCTTAACGGGCTATGTGCACTTTCGCTTCCGCTCCATTCGCTTCGCGAACGCCTGCGGCGGTGCTGCTATCCCTGGCGCATAAAAAAACCTCTACGGCTATACGCAGAGGTCTTCTACAAGATTTACAGAAAACTATTCTGTAAGAATTTTAATAACTTCAGCTTTGTCCTGTGTCTCAAGAATCTGCTGGCGTTTTTCACCGCTCTTGAAAAGCAGGCTTACCTCAGCAAGGAACTGAAGGTGTGGACCAGTCTTGTTAACTGGTGATAATGTCATAATAAAGATACGGCAAGGTTCCTGATCCAGCGAATCAAAATCAACAGGATTGTCAGAAATACCGATACATGCAACCAGATCAGAAACTGTGTCAGTTTTTCCGTGCGGAATAGCGATACCGTGTTTCATGCCTGTAGACATTTTGCGTTCACGGTCAAGTACAACCTCGCGGGCTGCAGCCTTGTCTGTAACCTTTCCAGCCTTGATGAGAATGTCAACCATTTCATCGATGATTTCTTCTTTTGTTTTACCCTTTAAGTGCAATTCAACAGTGTCGGGTGTTAATACAGTTCTTAAGTCCATACTTAAAGTGTAAATTCCCTTAAAGCAAAAGTCAAGTGAAAAAACCTCATCAAGCAGATTTTTTATCCCGCCTTTCTGCTCCCTCCCGTCAATTTTCATTAAATGTTGAATAACTCGATATTAAGGCTATATAATGTCGGCATGACTACAATCGATAAGTTCCTCTCTGACATTCAGAAGACAATTAAATATGACCGGGCAAATAACGGCGGACATTATGACGCGAAAAGGGCCTGCACTAAGATTGCTGAGCTTTTTGCATCCAATAACCGTAATCTCGGTTCACTTGCCGTTTCAATCAGCGACTACTGGCTTAATACTTACATTCTTGCTTCCTCAGATCCTGCCAGCGAACCGAGCGAAGAAAATATTGCCAGAATCAAGGCATTCCAGTGTTTTGTTGACAACGATGAAGGTGCAGATTTTTCTGTCCTGACAGCTGATGACTGGGAAACGCTCCGGGATTTTGTTGATGACGAAGCTGAAACCCTCGATCTTGATGTACTTCAGAACATGATGTCCCTGATTCTCGATAACGGTGCACTGGAATGATTTTTAGACGCTGATAAACGCAGATACTCACAGATGGAAAAACTCTACGAAAATTGTTTACAATGCCCCCGAAAATGTGGTGTAAATCGAAAAACTTCTCTTGGATTTTGCAGGGAACCTGATGATATTCGTATTGCCGTTGCCTGCCTGCATTTTGGGGAAGAACCGCTGATTACCGTACACGGCGGAAGCGGAACTATTTTCCTTACGGGCTGTAACCTCTGCTGTGCCTTCTGTCAGAACTATCAGATCAGCCAGCAGGGAATGGGTGCAGTTGTTTCAAAAGAAGAATTTGCAGAAATCTGCCTGAGGCTTGAAGCTGCCGGCGCTGAAAACATAAATCTCGTAACGGGAAGCCATCATATACCGGCTCTTGCAGAAGGACTTGAAGAAGCGCGTAAACGGGGACTTAAGCTTCCGGTCTGCTGGAATTCAAGCGGATATGATTCCGTGGAATCACTTAAACTTCTTGACGGCCTCGTTAGTATATGGCTTCCAGACCTCAAGACTTTGAGTGCGGAACTTTCGAAATCACTGTGTGCTGCGCAGGATTATCCTGAAAAGGCTGAAAAGGCTCTTTTGTGGATGATGGAGCACAATCCTTTAAAACTTACTTCAGTTGAAAAGACAGTCAACGGAGAAAAAATCCGGAAAGATAAAATTCTTCAGGGCCTAATCATACGTCATCTGTTCCTGCCGGGAAGGTTTTTTGAAACGGCGGATGTACTTGAATGGCTCAAGCATAATGCAGACGGAAAGGCAATAATCTCACTGATGAGCCAGTATACTCCTGTTCCTTTTAAGGGAAGTTCAGAAGAACTTGAAAGGCGCAAAAAATCACTTTCTTCCATAGAAAACAGGCTTGTAAATGACGCAGAAGACCGCGACCTGAGGGATCTGATTGAAGCATACGATTTTGACTATCTTTTTTACCAGGAATTGTGTGCTGATACGGAATGGCTTCCGGATTTTGAAAGAATACAGCCGTTCAGCTATAAGCTTGCGCGCCCTGTCTGGCACTGGAAATCGGGCTTTATTGACACAAAAGCGGACTGATTTTTTTATAAAAAAATGTAAAATTTTGTAGACTATACGCCCTATTTCCTTTATAGTCTGTTTTACATCTTTTTATATTATTGAGGTCGCTTGTGTTCAATCGTGAGGACTACATTTCGGATTCTGAATGGAACCGCTTTCTCGAGTTTTCAAATGATCTGGAAACTCCTAACATTGTCGTTAATCTTAAAAAGATTAAGTTCAATTTTATCAAGCTGCGTGATTCTTTTCCGTATGCGCATATTTATTACGCAATCAAGTCGAATCCGGGTGAACCGGTCCTTAAACTGCTTGCAGAACTCGGCTCAAACTTCGACGTTGCTTCGCGCTACGAACTGGACAAAATCATGTCCCTTGGAGTAGACGGCAACAGGCTTTCATATGGAAACACAATCAAAAAAGCCAGGGACATTAAATATTTTTATGAAAAAGGTGTCCGCATGTTCGCAACGGATTCAAAGGATGATCTTCGCGCAATCGCCGAAAATGCCCCTGGAAGCCGTATTTATGTCCGCATGCTCATGGAAAATACCCAGAGTGCAGACTGGCCTTTAAGCCGCAAATTCGGATGTCACCCTGACATGGCCTATGACCTTCTCGTAATGGCAAAGAACATGGGACTTACGCCGTACGGTGTTTCTTTCCACGTCGGAAGCCAGCAGCGTGATATCGGTGCATGGAATGATGCAATTGCAAAAGCTTCATATCTTTTTTCTTCACTCGAAGAAGAAGAGGGCATCAGGCTTTCAATGATCAACATGGGCGGCGGATTCCCGGCTCATTACATTCAGCCGGCCAACGAGCTTTCAACCTATGCTTCTGAAATTACGCGCTACCTTCATGATGACTTTGGTGATGAAATTCCTATGATTATCCTTGAACCGGGACGTTCCCTCGTAGGTGACTGCGGAATTCTTACAAGCGAAGTCATTCTCGTAAGCCGCAAAAATAATACAGCTCTCCAGAGATGGGTATACCAGGATTCAGGAAAATTTAACGGTCTTATCGAAACCCTTGATGAAGCCATGAAATATCCTGTCATATCGTCAAAGGATAAGCCCGGCGAAAAGGAAGGCGAAGTAATTCTTGCCGGACCTACATGTGACAGTGCCGATATTATGTACGAGGACTTTAAGTATAAGCTTCCGCTTTCGCTTAAGGCTGGTGACAGGCTTTACTGGCTCACGACCGGTGCATATACCGGCACTTATGCGAGCGTTGAATTCAACGGCTTTCCGCCGATCAAAACCTATTACATGTAATTCTAAACAGGGGAAATATTTATGCGGACGAGAGAACTTTACGGGAACGGTCCTCAGGTTTCAGAAATAGGGCTTGGTACCTGGCAGCTTGGAACAAAGTGGGGAGAGCCGTTTAATGATGCTGAAGCAGAAAAAGTTCTCGAAGCCGCCCTTGAAAACGGAATTACCCTGATTGATACTGCAGACTGCTACAACGGCGGAAACAGCGAAAGGACAATCGGACGCTTCCAGCGCACTCATCCGGGAAAATTCACGGTAGTCACAAAATGCGGCCGCTGCCTCAATCCGCATGTATCAGAAGGCTATAACAGCGAAAACATTTCCCGCTTTATTGATGGCAGCCTTGAACGCCTTCAGCTTGATGCCCTTGATATGGTTCTCCTTCACTGTCCTCCTTCGGATGTTTTCTCCAGGGATGATGTCTTTGAATGTCTTGAAGGCCTTAAAAAACAGGGAAAAATAAAATCCTTCGGCGTGAGTGTAGAAAAAGTACAGGATGCACTTACCGCAATGAAATACGGAATCACTGCCGTTGAGGTCGTATTCAATATGTTCCGCTTAAAGCCGCTTGAAGAACTTTTCCCTAAGGCAAAAGAAAAGGACGTCGGAATAATTGCAAGGGTCCCGCTTGCTTCCGGGCTTCTTACGGGTCTTTATGATGAAAACACAAGGTTCGGCGAAAAAGACCACAGGACTACAAACAGAAACGGAGAGCGCTTTGATAAAGGCGAAACTTTCTCAGGCGTAGATTATAATACGGGACTTAAGGCTGTCGCAGAACTGAAAAAAATCTTTGGAACGGATGACCTCATACCGTATGCACTTAAATGGATTCTGATGCACGAAGAAGTCAGTGCCGTAATTCCCGGTGCAAGCAGGGCGGAGCACGTTTCTTCTAATGTAAGGGCATCAGGAATTCCTCCGCTTTCTGCTGAACAGATGACCGCAGTTCGTGAAGTTTACGACAGATACATCCGTGCTCTTGTACATGACAGCTGGTAGTCTCCTTCTTAGTCTTTTCCCCGGCGTAAACTGTTTTTTAATGCGTTTCTCCTGAAAGCGTGGTATAATTAAAGTGTATATCTGATTCCGGGGGATGGCCTTGATTTTTTCTTACAACGAATTCCATATTGCAAAGAGCGTTCGCGATGAGTGTAATTTCAGCGACGGGCTTTTTGCTTCCAGCGGCAATGTCGTCCTTCAGAATATCCGTGCTGTCCGTGATTTTCAGACACGCTTCAACAAATATCTTATAAATCACAGCAAAAATCAGATTTCTGCGGGAACTCTCAACGCAATGGGCCTGCTCGACGAGATTTTTCACCTTGCGTGCTACACTTACCGCCGTCAGAAATATCAGGATTCTTTTAAAGGCCTCCTTTCGGAGCTTGAAGGAAAATTCGGAAGCGATGTTATCCGGGCGATGATTCTTGATTTCTGCCGAGAATTTCCGCCAACCGAAGTTTATAAGGGTCACATTTCAATCGAAGACTACTTAAATCTTGAGCTGACCGAAAAAAAGACCGGGCGCACACGCACAAACTGGGAGCAGACTCTCGAAGAGATGATTATGCTTCATCTCGACAACGAAAACCCGGCTTTCAAGCCATTCATCGAACTTTTTGATGATTCACGCCTTGCAAGAAATCCGAAATGGAAGGCTGTCTGGGGCGAAATCAAATCTTATTTCAAAAAGCTTCCTTACTGGGGCACTTTCGGACATGATTTGATTACATTCCTCAAAGAACCTGTCAATTTTGCTCCTGACAACATTCAGGAACAGCTCAACTATGTCCGAGTTCACTGGGCAGACCTGCTCATTCCGGGAGACGGAGAGGGCGAAGATTATTGGCTCAAACGACTTCTTGCAGGAAGCGACTTGCTTTCTGAGGAATGGAAGCCGGCCTGGCACCCGACAAACGGCGGAAGTCCCGACATGTCTCCTCCCAACTACGATTATCTCATGCGGGAGTACGAGCGATTCTCCGCCGACAAGGAATGGATGCCCCGGGTCGTCCTTATGGCGAAGACAGTTCTCGTCTGGCTCTACCAGCTTTCAAAAAAATACAACCGGGAAATCAACCGCCTGGACCAGATTCCTGACGAAGAGCTTGATTTGCTCCGTGACGAAGGCTTTACCGGCTTGTGGCTGATTGGTCTCTGGGAGCGAAGCCCTGCAAGCCGTACAATCAAGCAGATTTGCGGAAACCCTGAGGCTGCGGCTTCGGCATATTCCCTTGATGACTATGAAATCGCATGGAATCTCGGTGGATGGGATGCACTTTCAAATCTGCGCACCAGGCTCTGGAAGCGTGGAATCCGTCTTGCAAGCGACATGGTTCCGAACCACACAGGTATGGATGCCCGCTGGGTCGTTGAAAAACCTGACTTGTTCGTTCAGAGGCGTGACAATCCTTTCCCTCAGTACACTTACAACGGCGTAAATTTAAGCCATGACAGCCGGGTCGCAATCTACCTTGAAGACCACTATTACTCAAAGAATGACTGTGCAGTCTGCTTTAAGCGGGTCGATACACAGACTGGCGATACCCGCTACATCTACCATGGGAACGACGGAACCGGAATGCCGTGGAATGATACGGCTCAGATTGACTTTTTGAATCCGGTTGCCAGGGAAGAAGTCATGCAGAAGATTCTTCATGTCGCACGAAATTTCCCGATCATCCGCTTTGATGCGGCTATGGTACTTGCTAAGAAATCTATCCGCCGCC
>DGTW01000142.1 GCA_002393835.1 Treponema sp. UBA4326 | reverse complement strand
TTGGTTTAAATTTCCTATTAAAAAAAGGAGGATTTTTTCCTATGAAAAAAATCGTATCAGTGTTAGCTTTTGCTGCGCTGACCCTTAGTGCTGTTTTCGCAGCTGACATTAGCCTTTCTTACAGAACACGAGCTAATGTTTACAGCGAAACAAAAACTAAGAAGGATGGCGCAGTTACTGCTTCCAGCAAAACTGTCCTTGATCAGACAGGATATGGCACAGCAGCTAAATGCTTTGTGCTTTCTGCTTCAGGCGATGTCGGTGGTTTTATTCTTGATGTCGATCCGAATGCAGGAACAGAAAAATTTACTTTGGATCAGTGGTATGCCTGGGTAAATCTCGGAAACTTGCAGACAACTGTTGGTCTTTGGAAAAGTCGATATGTAAATCGAGTTACTGAAGATGCAAATGATTGGCAAGATGCTGATTATGAGCGATATAAACCTGGTGTAATTGGTGGTGTATATGCAAAGGATATTGATAACCTTACATATAGTACTTTAGAAAATCACCAGAAGCTTTCAACTGCATTCGCATACACAATCCGCCCGAATGATGATACATATTTCATGGTAAAAGGCGTTTTGGTCAATGCTGGTGGAACCAATGACGTAAAAGATACATGGGGTGGAGCTTTGATGAACAGCGATTCTGGTAACTACCAGAACACATTCTTCTCTGGTTTCGCAGGAGAAGTTGCTTTTAAGGTAAACAATGTGTTCGATTTCAATGTTGCTGCTCGTTCAGAAAAGAGAAACTCATTGGGAGTAGGTGTTTTCCTTCGTCCTTTGATGTTTGATTCTGCCAATCTCCTTTTCGGCTTCTCATATGGAAGAAACCTTGCAGATTATGGCGATACAATCGAAAGCAACTACTCGGAATTTGCAATCGACTTCCGAGCAAGAATCAAGTTGTCTGAGAAACTTGCTTTGACAACGATGAACAATATGTCTTCTTTTACAGATGCAAAAACAAAAGATGCAACAATCGATCCTAACAAACTTATCAGACTTTGGGATATGGTCAGCCTTGCATATAAAGCCAGCGAACAGCTTCTTCTTCAGTGTACTGTAGAAAGCGAATGTGCTGTTTATGCACGCGGTGCTGGAACAGACGATGCAGGAAAACCAAAAAATGTTGATTACTATGTCGGAGATCTCGGTGGTATCAACCTTTCAGTTATTCCGGGTATGACATGGACATTTAATGCAAATGCAAAGCTTACTGCTGGTTTGAAATTCGATTTCGGTGGAATCCGTGCTTCAGCTGATTACAAAGCTAAGAATGAAATAAGTACAGGATTCTCAATTCCAGTTGTGTTTAAGGTCGTTCTGTAAAAGGTGGAGGAAAGCAGATTATGAAAAAGATAATTTCAGCGCTGACAATTTCAGCACTTGCCCTCGGCTCTATTTTTGCAGATGTTAGTCTCGAATATACACAGAAGGGCTATATTTCAAGCAATGAAAACAATACTAGTAAAAAGCTTGATCTTAACGGATACTCAGAAAAAATCACTGGAGATGTGGCATTTACACTTTCAAATGAAAATGCTGGTGTTGCATTTGTAGTTACTCCCTATTACAAAGATGAGGGACGAACTGGCAACCTTCAGGATGACACCGACTTCTTCGACCAGTATTATGGTTGGGTCAACTTCTTTGGCGGAAAGATGAAACTTCAGTCAGGTGTCTGGAAGACTCGTTCTGTGAACCGACTTAATCAGGATGCAGGAGTTTGGGAAGATAATGAGTATGAAATGTGCCATTACGGAATCGTTGGCAGTAAAATAGGACAGGATATTACTCGTCTTGCCTCTATCAACGGTAAAAAAGCACTCAGCACGGCACTCACTTTCCACACAGACAGTTTCTATGCAACTGGTGCAATCATCACAAACAATTTCAAAACATCTGGAACAACATCAACAAAGTCAGGTTTTGCTCTTGAGACAGGCCTCAATCTTGATGAAAATACAAAAGTTCAGGCTATCTTGAAGACTCCAGAAGACCAGAAGATTGCTTTCGGACTTTTCCTTGATAAATCCAAAATTACCATCAAGGATCGAACGTTTGATATCGTTGCAGGTGTAACAATTGCTTCTGATTTCGGCACTGCAGGTGCTAAGGCTACAAACCCAGAAGATACTTCTTCTTCAGTAACTTTGAATAAAGGTTTTGAAGCGGCTGTTGATCTTCGTTTGCGATATGAACTTAGTGACTCTGTTGCCATCACAAGCATGAATAATGTTTCTTATCTCGGTACAAAAACTGCTTCAAATGGTGAGAATGGTGTTTTCAATGTATGGGATATGGTAAGTGTCGCGTTAAAAGCAACTGACACTATAAAAGTTCAGGTAACTGGTGAATGGGTTTATCAGGATTTGTCTGTAGGTCATAACGGATACTTTTCTGTTACACCAGGTGTAGTCGTTACTCCTATGAAGGATATTTCTATTACATCAGGACTTATCATCAGAACCTATGGTTGGTCAAAACCGACAGATACTTCTTTTGCCATTCCATTCATCCTTCACGTTGCTTTGTAACGGGTAGCGTAGAGAAATTAATGGAGGAAATTAGACTATGAAAAAAATAATCAGTGCTTTTGCACTTGCTTCATTGGCACTTGGAGTTGCAACTGCTGATGTTAAGTTTGCTCTTAACTACAGAACACAGATGGTTGGCTTTAGTCGGCTCATTTCTGCTTCTGACACAAATGCTGATGAAAACAACAATTATTGGTTCCAACAGACTAAAGGATGGCAGTCCGCTTCTGATACAGTCTCTGTAACAGCAACAAATGATATTGCTGGTGTTACGGTTCGTATTGATCCGAGTTTGGATAAAGATGGGGCACCATCATTCCAGCTCAATCAGTACAATGGATATATCAAACTCGGTTCATTCGAGATTGGTGCAGGGAACTGGAAAGACGGTCGCTACAACGGTACTTATCAGGTAAAAAATGACTCAGATGCTGGTTGGTACCAGGGTGATTTGTTCGGTCTCGTTAAACTGGGTAGCTTGTATGCAAATGCAATTACACTTGCAGTTGATGATATGGCTAACTTCGGTGGTGCTGATAAATCTTCATCTGCATATTTGCAGTGGAAAGGAGAGCTCGGTGATGCTATGGTTACAGCAGAAGGCGCTCTCATTGGTATCGGCAGCTCTACATGGGATGAAGAAAAAACAATCTTCACAGGTTTTGGTGCTCGCCTCAATGCATCATTTGATTCTTGGCAGGCACAGTTTGTATTTAAATCTGCTTCTAACGCGGTTACAACAACCGGTAAAGGTGAGCAGAGGGCTTTGGCTTTGCACATTAATCCAAAAGACCTTCCGTGGACCGTTGTGTTCGGCGGTTCTTTAGGTTTCAACAATGGCAATGTTACAGAGCTTAATGCTGATTTCCGTGCTCGCAAGGCATTCGGTGGCACAAGCATTACATTCTACACAAATATTTCACACATCACAAATGATTGTGATTATATCACTGGAAACAAAGGTAATCTTGGTGCTGAATATCTTCAGGCTAGCGATGGTAAAGTTACAGCAATTACAAACACATGGCATGCAGATAGTTCTCAGAACTACAACACACACATGTGGAATATGCTCGGCTTGCGCTCTAAGCTTTCAGACAACTTCTATTTCTTGTTTACAACTGGAGCAATCACAAGTCTGAGAAACATGACTACTGATCGCTGGACTGGTGCTGAAGCATTTGTCGCACCAGGATTCCAGATTATGAATGGCAAAAGTGGTATTGCAACATATGCCCGCTTCGGTTTCAGCAACATTGGTGTTAAAGATCACCGAAAAGGCGAGGCTGAGGAAGGACCAGAAATGTCAGTCATGATTCCTGTTGTAATCCGAGTTCGATTCTAGTAAAAACAAATCACGGGGCTTCCATTTTTTGTGGACAGCCCCAAATACAAAAATCCTTTAATTGGAGGAAAAAAATGAAAAAAATCTATGGCCTTTTTGCAACAGCCGTTATTCTTGTCGGAATTACGGCTTGTTCAGATGGTTCAGGCATTTTGACAGTAGACGAAGCTGTAAGTGCAAGTCAGAAAAGCAACAATTCATTAGTTACTGCTGCCTCTCTGAGCCTTGACAATAAAACAAGCGACAGCATTTATGCAAAGACATACAATACTTATTCAATCAAAGGCGGACAGAAAAACGAAACCGTTGCTGATCCTATGAAAGATGATTTGCTCAAATCTTTGAAACTTAAAAGTTCAGACGAATCAGTTTGCAAAGTTGAGTATGTTGCAGCTAAGTATAAAAGCGATGGTATCACTATAGATGCCAATGCCGGTGTAAGAGTAACGGGTGTATCAAAAGGAAACGCAACAGTAACAGTTTCTGCTGGTGATAAAACTCTCGCAAGCCTTAATGTTAAGATTGAGGAAGCTGCGGGGCTTATTTTTGCAGGAGACGATATTCTTAAAGCTACTCAAGTTGCATTGGACGGAGTAAATTATTTTTCTGCGACAGACTTGACTTACGAGAAAGGTGAAAAATTTGGTACTGTTAAAGAATCAGATACTAAAATAAACACTACTGTAATCAATGGAAATCCAGGATATAAAGTTACAGGAAACAAGGACAATCAAGCAATTGAAAAAGGCGACCTTATTGGTGAATTCGTAACAACTGTTACAGCAAGTGAGAAATGCAAAATCTCTGAAATTATATACACTGTTGGGTCAACAAGTTTTAATGTAACTGGAAAAGTTTCCGTAACGAAAGACGGATCTAAAAATGCTGACTATACTACATCAAAAGCTAGCACAGCATCTAAAGGATATACTGGAACGGATACACCAAACATTGAGCTTGAAAAGGATAAAAAAGCCACAATTAAAGTTTCTGTTTACGCAGATGCTTCAAAAGCTGCAAATGCTGGAATCAATTTCGGCCTCGGAAAATTGATTATCAAATCTGCAAAATAAGAATAGATAGTTCTATTTAGACTTTTCTACAAAGGGAACACTGAATACTTATATTTAAGTTTTTCGGTGTTCCCTTTTCATTATATCATAGTTTAACTTTTAGCAGTAATTTCCTGTTGCAGAGCTTCCAAAACTTTATCCAGCGGTGCATGGATTTTTTCAGCAGCAAGTTTTGGCTCAATATTGAAATCACGAACCAGCATAACGGCATCTTCAATGGCTTTTTGTTGTTCGCCTTCGGCGATTCCAGCCTGTTTGCCGTCCTGAAACGCGTAATACTGTTGTCTTGCGAATGTCATATACTGAACCCTCCATTGCATATTGTGCTTTGCGTTGTTAACATAACCGCTCAGCATGGAAGTGTAACGGCTATTTGCGGTGTTGGAAATCAGGAAATTGAAAAAACTTCTTATTTCCTCGTTCTGAATCATTTTAGCACAGGTCGGCGCAATAAAAAAGTGCTTGAAGTCGTGGTCGATGTCGATGACTTCCTCGTTGTGCATCTCCATTTTTTCGATTTTGATTCCGAGCAACATCTCAATCAGATGTTTGCACGCATCGGGATGGTGACGCATGACCTTATAAAAGATGAAGTTGTTCGCTAGTGTCAGCGACTCCCATTTTTCGGTGTTTGTCAAAGTCTTTGTTTCTCTCATTCTGTCCTCCGATTGATAGATTTTTAGAAATCTTTTTTCAAGAATTTTCCCCTCACAATTCTCTGCATATATATAGCGAAAGAAATTTGGTTTTCGGCAGCAATGAAATATAATTTTTTGTTATTCGTAACTTACCCCTTCCCCCTTTGTTTTTATTTATAGAGTCAGACGGAAGCGCAGAAACGGAATAGTCTTGTTGAAGTGATTTCAATGTTCTATAATAGAAGAACTTCTGACTTTCATGTCAAAAAGGAGATAAAAATGAAAAAATCTATTCTTTGGCTTGCCGGCGCGGCTTTTAGCGCCTTCATTTTCGCAAGCTGCGGTTCTACAAAAATTGCCATGCAGGAACATTCACCTGTTGCCGTTTTCTCAATCGTGGGAAATTCTCAGGTGCCTTGGACTGCCGATGACCCTCACAATCCTGATGAAGCAGAATCGGACGGCGTTTTGAGCAGCATGGTCAACAAGCTTATTGACGGACAAAATCCAGAAATCGTTACGGCCGTTGACCGCCTTGACTATGCAGACGATTCAATCCGCCAGATATTCCCAGAAATGACTGGCTGCGAGATTCTCAGCAAAGATGCAGTTATCGATTCAGAGGCCTACAAAGACCTTAGCCCAAGCTATTTTAATCTTTTGGCATCTACAAAAACCGCAACTAACTACAAAGATTTCACAACAATCGGAGCAAAAAAAGCAAGAATTGCTCTGGAAAAAATCGGTGCAAAATCTGCAATCATCCTTAACTTCACCTTCCAGAAAAAACTGCTTAAAGGCAACAAATGGAACGGTGATTTCTGCGGAGTCGTTACTCTCAAGGCAAAGTTGCTCAACAGCCGAGGCAAGGAAATCATCAACAAGACCTATGAAGTTCAGACCAGCGAGCGAACAAGGGTTTCAAGTCACAAATACGACAAAAATGCCTTTGTCGCAACTTTCAACGAGGCCATTGACAGCGCAATCCGCCAGTTTGCCCTTGAATTCGTGGGAACCAACGAGACTGAAGCTGTCGAAGCTGCAGCTGACGAAAACTCTCAGGCACAGGCAATCGCCCTTCCTCTCCCAGCAAAGACAAATTCAGCAGAAGCAGCCGCTGAAGAAGCCCCAGCATCTTCAATCGAAGCTAAAGCTGAATAAAAGAAAGTTGAAATTGCAATAAAATAGCAAAATCCCTGGATAAATAGCAATTATGAAACTTGCTTCGTATTTGCTTTTCTCCGGGGATTTTTATTTGAATAAAATCCTTGTCAAATGATTGTTTAATGTCGTCCAGGAAACACCAAATTCGTCAGCCAGTGATTTTTTACTTCGTCCTAAAATCAATTCCTTTTTAATATAATCATCATAGGCCGAAAGTTTGTAATAGTCGGACTTTCTTCCAATTCGCCTGCCAATCTGCTTGCCTTCAAGCCTTGCCCTGTAAATCCCCTGTTTTGTCCTCTCAGAGATAAGTTGTCTTTCAATTTCTGCGGAAAGCCCGAATGCAAAAGCCAGCACTTTCGACTGAATATCGTCCCCCAGCCGGTAATTGTCTTTTATCGTCCAGACTTTTATATTCCTCTCCAGAAAAAACTGAAGGACATTCATAATCATTATGAGTGAGCGACCAAAGCGAGATATTTCTGTACAAATAATCAAGTCGCCTTCCTTTCCTTCTTTCATAATTTCCTTGCCCAATTTTCTGCATTCCGGCTTTTTCGTACCACTAATTTTTTCTTCAATCCATCTGTCGATTTGGATTCCCTGTCTTTTTGCGAAATTTTCGATTTCAATTTGCTGATTTTCTAAATTTTGGTGACATGTAGAAACCCTAATGTAGCCATAAACCATAACAATACCTCCTGCGTATTGATATGGCAGGTATCCTAGCATAAAAATGATTTTTTGTAGTAGAGGCTGAGCAATAAAAATGTTCATTAAACGAAGATTATTGAGAATTTAGAGATTTATATTTGCAAAACCATAAAAAAAGAAGAAATTTTCACGAAATTTTTAATTGTAATTGCCGAAAAGCCAAAAAATTTTCAAATAAATATGTGTAAGAAATGTAATAAAGTCTTACGGGAACATTTTATAAGAAGAAGGAAGAGACAGAATGGAAAATTCAAAGAGAAGCATCAGACATACTCTCCGCCCGTCGCCAACGGCAATCCTGAACCCAAGGTGCGACCCGATTTTTAAAGCAATATTCACCCAGGGAACCGAAAAGTCAACCTTTGCCCTAAAAGATCTGATTTCATCTCTTTTGGGACGACAGATTGCCGAAATGGAGCTTTTACCCAACGAGGAGCCTGTGGAAATTCTTGACGAAAAGCAGATGAGTTTTGATGTCAATGTCACCTTTGACGACGGCGAGAAGGCCGAGCTTGAGATGCAGGGCCGGAATCAGGACTACGATTATGCGAGCCGTGCCGAGATTCATGCGGCGAAACTGCTCAGCTCAGGCAACAAGCGCGGCAGCAGCTACGACTCACCGAAGGTCTACCAGATTTCCGTGCTCAACTTCGAGATGGACAAAGATGACAATTCCCCGGTCTCATGGTATACTATGAGGAAGGACACTGGCACCCGCCTGGCCGGTAAACTGAATGTAATCTTTTTGGATCTTGTGAAAAACACAGAAAAATGCCCTGCATGGATGCAGGGTTTTAGCAAGAACAGAATTTCGGGCTTGC
>DGTW01000129.1 GCA_002393835.1 Treponema sp. UBA4326 | reverse complement strand
GCGACGAAGATGTAGTCTTTAGAATTGGTGGTGATGAGTTCGTGCTTTTGACAGCGAGCAGCGAGCGAGCCTATGCCGAGGACCTGCAGCAAAAGATTCTTGCAATGAACGGCGGGCTTATCCCTTACAAGGAGGCCGAAGTTCCGCTCAAACTTTATGCTGATCTTGTGAAGATGGACTCCGGTAACCTTAAGTACGCAGAACTTTTTCCAAAGCTGGTGATTCCCCAGGAGAAGAAGGAAGGGGTTTTGTAAAAGCAAGGAGGGGGAAGCGAGTTTTGCAAACTATTGATATTAATACTTTTATGTCATCGGTTTGTCATGCAGAATACGGGCTAAATGTAATATTTATGCAAAAAAGTCCATAAAATAGGAAATACTTTTCTTTATCAAACAGACTTTTTTTGTTTTGTTACGTACTTAACATCAAGAATAACTCAGTTAGTCCGTAGTAGAGTGGAAATATCC
The DNA here is from genome assembly GCA_002393835.1 of Treponema sp. UBA4326. Taxonomy (GTDB): domain Bacteria; phylum Spirochaetota; class Spirochaetia; order Treponematales; family Treponemataceae; genus Treponema_D. The sequence continues at coordinate 2,113 of DGTW01000129.1, read as the reverse complement.
TTCTATATGACAAACTTTTTTATTTTATTACGGACTGAATATCAATAAATGACATATTTGTCCGTAACATATTGAAGTTTACAACTTATCTGACAAAGTTTTTTTAATTCACTACGGACTAAACTCTGAATTTATGCTCAAAGAGTCCGTAGTTATAGCCAATTTTACCAAAGCTGGCTATTATTTTCTTGCCTTTCTTCAGTTTTATTCATACATTTAAAATCATGCTGAATATCGAAAAAGAATTAATTTCTGAACAAAAGATAATTCCAGTCCTCAAATCACGCATTTTTGAGCTTTCAAATCTTCTTGCCATAAAACAAAAGGCTTTAAAAGCTGCGCCGGAAGGTAACCTCCGCATTTCTAAAAGTAACGGGGCTGTGCAGTATTACCACAAAAGCACTTCAGAAAAAAGCGGGGGACACTATATTCTTGCTAAAAACAAAAAGCTTGCTCAACAGCTTGCCCAAAAGGAGTATGACAAAAAAGTTCTTGAAGCAGCATCCAGGGAACTTAAACTTTTGAATCGCACACTACGCCAGTATGAACAGTTGCAGCTTCGAAACAAAATTGTTGAAAAGATTTTTTCAAAACATACAAAGCAACGTCAAAAGCTCATAAAACCGGTTCGTCAAACAGATGAAACTTTTTCTGCACAGTGGCTCAGTCTTTCTTATGAAAAAAAGACCTTTACTGCAGATTCCGTAAAATATGTTACCGCCCGCGGAGACTTTGTGCGTTCCAAATCAGAAAATATCATTGCCGACACGCTTTACCGCATGTCTATCCCCTACCGTTATGAGTTTCCGCTGGAAGTTATAACAGAAGATGACCGCCGCATAAAACTTCATCCCGATTTTTGCTGTCTGAATTTACGGACACGACAGGAGTTTTACTGGGAGCATTTTGGAATGATGGATGCGCAGGACTATACAGAAAATGCTGTTGCAAAACTAAAGCTTTATGCTCACAACGGCATTTTCCCCGGCCGAAATCTTATTATTTCAACCGAAACCTCTACCCAGCCGCTAAGCACAAAACTGATTGAAAAAATCGCCGGTGAGTTTCTTGCATAAAATCATTGCACTCAGGCTTGATTTTTTCTTGCTTGACCAGATTCTAATATTCCTGTATGTTTCAAATTATGAAGTTCAATTTTGTGACCAGCACAATTAATTTTCTCACTAATACCACCATTATTAATGGCGGTAAGAATTATTTGTGCCCGGGATGCAAAGTGTAGTAGATTTAACAGTTAAGTTTGGAAAATCAAGACCACTTATCCATTTGGGTAGGTGGTCTTTTTTTTGGGGCACTTTTTGCGTAGCAAAAATGCGTGAATCAAACAAAGGCGTTTACGACATTGTTTGATTATGTCTGACGGGGGCGTTACGGGGGTGTCCCCCGTTAGAAGGGGTAGTGGACAAGCAAGAAAGCGAAGCGACTTGCTTGGGAACGAGGGGGAGACTTCCCCCACACAAAAAGGGAGGAAGATTATGGGAAAAAAAGAGGACAGGCTAAAAAATGCTGGCGCATTTTTTTTAACGCCTTCCGATAGAAGGCCGGCCGCCAGCGACCTTACACAGGATCTGCACGATTACAGTGACGTTGCTGAAAATTACGACCGTTATCTTGAGGTTATGTACAGAGACTTTGATGCTCACGAGGGCTTTCAGGACTTTTATCTTGAGCTGACAAAAAAGTATGGAAAAGATGGAGTGATTGATGTTGCCTGTGGAACCGGAGCCGTATTGCTTTATCTTGCTCAACATGGAGTGATGGCAGATGGCACAGATCTCTCTGAAGAAATGTGCCGCGTCTGCCGGGAAAAGGCGGCTGCCCAAAATCTCAAGCTTCGGATTTTTCCCGGCAACATGACAAGCTTTGATGCCGGCAGAAAGTATTCTCTAATCATAATTGCCCGCAGCGGCTTTATGCACCTTCCAGACCAGAAGTCTCAGCGTGCAGCACTGGAAAACTTCAACCGCCATCTTGTGCCTGGAGGCATTCTTACTCTCAACACCTTTGACCCCTGGCCACCGGTCCAGGCTCAGCAGATTTCTACAAAACCCGATGATTATACTTTCCGCCTTGAATATGTGAACAGCGACGG
>DGTW01000266.1 GCA_002393835.1 Treponema sp. UBA4326 | reverse complement strand
ACATTTACCCCGCATCCGTGCGGGGCATTTTGTTTATTTTCTTGATAAAAAAATCCATATTGGTGGCGACGAAAATTGCACAGTAGGCCGTAATTAGGAGGCCGAAAAGCAGGTTGAAGATGATGGCAAAGCTTTTGCTGTCACTTTCGTTAAGGAAGAGGCCGGAAATTACCATCATCACCAGCATTAGTATTCCCCAGACAATCCATTTTCTCATGGAGACAGGCTTTACATCCATGTTTTCAAGTCTTTCCAAAAGGCTCTTTCTTTTCAGTGCTTCCCCGGCGTATTTTTCTGCCAGCGTCAGGTAATGGACCTGGGTACGGCATTCCCGGCATTTCAGAAGATGCAGCGTTACTTTTACTGGTATCCGCTCGTTTTTGTCCAGCATCATAAATTCATTCATTCGCTTTTCACAAATTTCATTCTTCATAATAGCCTCTCAGTTTTTCACGCAGAATTTTTTTTGCGCGGAATATATGTGACTTAATCGTGTTTATGCCTTCTCCGGTGATTTTGCTGATTTGAGCGTGGGTGTTATCATAAAAAAAATACAGCTCGACGCAAATTTTGAATTTCTCGGGCAAATCTTTGACGGCTTCTCGAACGGCAAGCATTGTGATTTTTTTTATCTCAGCTTTTTCAGGACTTAGCCCCGTGTCCTCTATTTTTTCTTCATCTGAGATTGGCTGGTATTCCTTCCGCCTTTTTCTGGAATTTACGGCCGTATTGTAGGCGATTCGTGTTAGCCAGGTAGGAAATGATGATTCTCCACGAAATTGAGAAAGGTTTACGAAGGCTTTAATAAAGACTTCTTGAACAAAGTCATCGCAGTCGGCTTCATTTTTGAAAAAACTCATTCCGAGAATACGGACCCGTTTTTCATAATGGGAAATAAGCTTAGAGAAAGATTTTTTGTTTCCTGCCAGGGACGCTTTGATTAAATTCGTGTCGCGTTTTTTAATCAGCGCTTGTTCTAAATTCATCTTTCCAATCGTACAGTCTGTAGAACAAAAGCAGGCAGATACCGGTTGTGAATGGGATTAGTCCGCCCAAAAGAGCTGGCGAAATTCCCGCAAAAAGTGTGAAGAAAAGACTGAGCATAAAACCTATGCCGGTGAGAAGAATTCCGCTTAAAAGGGTTGCGGCCTTGTAATTGAAGGCTGGCCTTGATTTTTCCCCGGCCTTAATCCTCTGTTTTTTTTCGTGATGAGTCCAAAGAAGGGCAAAAAAAATGACTATGCCGCCTATCGTGATTCCGACGATTGGAATAAGGGAAATGATGACCTGTGCCGCAGGTGAAGTGATTTGGTCCATAAAAAAGCTCCTATTCTTTAGACACAAAAATAAAGCATTGGTTGCGCCTAATCCAAAAATAAATAGTCGTTGAAATAAATTTCACTGATTTTTCCGAGCACCAGGTTTTCGTTTATCTGGGCCTTCAGCTCGCTTTTGATTTGGCTTTCGCCTTTTTTAAGCAGCTCTGCTTTCGTGTGATTTGAGAAATATTTTGTCAGCAGGGCTTTTAGGCTAAGGTGTTTTCGGTCAAGCTCTTCATAAAATGCTTTGTCGTTTCCGTCGTATTCGAACCAAGGCGTGAGAACCAGCACGCTTTTTGCTGATTGTTCGTTTTCTCTTGTGAAAGCCCGAATCTGCCCGATATGATTGAAGGCTGTTTTTGTGCTCCCGACCGACTTGGGAAGAGGATCCTCATGGCGCAATCCTTCACCTGGATGAATGTTTTTTGTGCAGACAGCGATTGCTGAAAGTGCAACGATTATAATGATGATGCCTGCAAGAATGGATAAAAGCACCTTGTTTATCTTATTCATAGAATTCTCCATTGATTTCAATTTTCCACTTTGAACTTTCCACTTTCCACTTGTTTGCTACCAGTCTGAGCCGAATTTCTTTTTGAAGCCGCTTTCTTTTTCTTTTGTTCCTGTTTTTATCGCTCCTGATTCAGCGTAGGGGGCAAGAAGGTTTGAGAGCCTCGGATTCTTTTTGAGCTCCCCGCCCTTGATTTTGATGTGAATTCCGTCATCAAGCCAGTTTTCTTCTAATATAATGCCTGTTTTTCGGGCCTCATTGAGAAGAGCTTGTTTTTCTAGCGGGATAAGGCATGGAATTTCCCTGCCTAAAAGCTCGTCGCAGATTTTTTTTGAAAGCAGCTCAAATCCTTCATGTGTTTTCGCGCTGATTTTTATCGCCTCCGGGAAGAGTGATGTCATTTTGGCAAGCTGGGCCGGATTTTCAGTCAGCTTGTCGATTTTATTGAGAATGACCAAACGGGGCGTGTTTTCGGCTCCTATTTCCTCAAGAACCTTTACGACCGTGTTGTACTGGAATTCTGCTTTTTCATCGCTTGCGTCCAGCACCAAGAGGATAAGATTTGCCCTTTGAGCTTCCTCAAGAGTCGATTTGAATGCATTTACAAGAGAGTGGGGCAGGTTGGAGATAAATCCTACCGTGTCGGTGAGCAGGATGTTTGCCCCAAAGCCTTTTTCGTCTTCACTTGTCTTTATAGAAGATTTGAGTTGTAATTTTCGTGTCGTAGGGTCTAGGGTAGCGAAAAGTTTGTCCTCGACGAAGACATCTGAGCCTGTAAGGGCATTAAGGAGGGATGATTTTCCGGCGTTCGTATAGCCTGCCAGGGCGCATGTAGGCAGGGGAATCTTTTCCCGTCTTTTTCGCTGAGTTTCGCGGTCACGGACGACCTGCTCCAGTTCCTTTTTGAGCTGCTGGATTTTCTCGCGGATTTTTCGTATGTCAAGCTCAAGCTGAGTCTCGCCGCTTCCCTTTGCTCCGAAATTGCCGCCTCGCTGCCGGGCCATGTCGCCGTAAGAATGAGCCAGACGAGGGCGGGCGTATTCCAGCTGAGCCAGCTGAACCTGAAGGACGGCCTCTTTAGTCTGCGCACGGCTTGCAAAAATACGGAGAATTACTTCCTGACGGTCAATGACAGGGATTTTTGCGAGCTTTTCCCAGTTTCTTTGCTTTCTGGGAGAAATCTCAAAATCAAAAATAATCAGGTCGCAGTCAAGTTCCTTTGAAAGGGCCGCTATTTCTTCAGCCTTGCCTTTTCCAAAGCCGTATACTGGGTTTTGCTCCATTCTCGCAAGAATGACACTGCGGGCAATTTCATATCCGAGGGTTTTTACAAGGCCTTCAAGCTCTGAGATGTCGGCGTTTGGTGCCCCAACCAGCAAAGCTCGAATCTTCCTTTTTTCTTCTTCCTCAAGGTTTATCAAATCCATGGAGAGAGTGTAGCACATAATTATTCCTTGTGCATTATGAAGTTTAACCTTGTACTATAATTGTCATTCAGAACTTCAATAGTTTGATGTTGATTTTATCCATAAATTAGCCGAAAATATATAAAAGTATGACTTCTGGCCAGAAAGTCGCTTTCAGTCTCTTGATTTCGGTTCTTGCCTTCTGTGCTTTTACGGTTGTCGCTTTTTCGGGGCTTTTTGATCTCCTGGAAGTGAATTTTTATCAGCCGGTAGTGCAAGATATAAAGCAAAAGAAAATTGAAGAGATTGCATCGGCTCAAAACGAATATTTCAAAACTCTCATGAAGCGTTTCGATTCCTTCACCCGCAACGATGATGTGAAGACTTATGTTGACACTCGTTCCAGCGATTCGGTTGCGAAAAGGAGGGAGATTCTTCGCACCCAGCTGCTTGAGGCGACATCAGCATTAAAGGGTATTAGAATCGTCGCAGAAAATGGAAGGAATCTTTTCTTCAGCACATTCGGCTCAGACTTAATTTCCGGGAAAAAAGGTATTTCTTACAAAAACTATGACAGTATGGATGAAATAAGCTATTCATCCCTTGCAGCAGATAAAAATCTGAAAATTGACGACCCTTTTGAAAAAAAATCCCTGGTTTTTAAGGACGGAGAAAAGGGACTTTTGATATTTTCCCTTCCTTTTTTCAATTCGAGTGATGAATTTGCGGGAAGTATATTTTTCTATTGCGATTCTGCCGGCTTCAGTCAGTACCTTCTCAATAAAAATTTAATAGACATAAGCGGTTTTGCCCAGCTTGTCACGCCTGTGCGAAATAAGGATTCGAAGGCTCTGGAAAATTTCGGCGGCTTTGTCTTCGGCCTTCCAAATGCTGGTCAGAATTCATTGAAAAGTCAGCTTTTGGAAAAATGGAGGTCTCCAGAAAACGGAGATTTTTGGAAACTCATTCCTGAGGAAAATCCCGATAAGGAAGTTGTCGATAAAGAAAATTCCGTCAAGTCTGGCATAGAAAGTCTCTTTGCTAAAAGTGATGACAAGCTTCTCTGTGCCTTTTCTCGCAAGCCGGAACGAGAGGATTTTGGTTTCATTACTTTTATATATGACGAGAGTGAGCTGAAATTTCCTCCTTATATGAGACTTCTTCTCCTGGCAACGGCTTTCGTTACGCTTTATCTCGCTGTTTTCCTGATATTAAGTTTCAAGCATGACGACATCGTTATTATTCGTGACAAAGTACGCCGCTATGAAAATGAATTTTTTGTCGCTTATAAGAAAATGGGGGAAACAAAAAGTCCAGCCTATCTTAGCGAACAAAAAAAAGTCCTTGAAAGGCGTATCTTAAAAAGCCTTGGTAAAAAGGGCGAGAAATATGCCGCTGAGTTCAAATCACTTTTTGATGGCTATTGGAATGAAATGCTTCTGTCGTTTGGTGAAGCTCCTGCCCAGCTTGCCTCATCCGCTTCTGCGCCCATAATCAATGCCGATGAGCTAAAAGAAATTGTCCGCTCATCTCTTGAAGACATCCTTGAGAACGGAAAAATCCAAATAAAGGCAGATCTTGCAAATCTATCTCAAAAAGTCGAGCCGAAGAAAACGGTGGAAGCAGTGCCAATGGCCGAAACAGAGCCTGCGGCCGAGCTAGATGAGGTTGAGCCATTAGATGAAGCTGAGCCACTGGAGGAAGCCGAGTCTTTGGAGCCAGTCGAGTCGGTCGAAGAAGGTGAGTCTCTTGAGGAAGCAGCCCCTGCTGATG
>DGTW01000118.1 GCA_002393835.1 Treponema sp. UBA4326 | reverse complement strand
CGTGTAGCAGGCGAGCCTGCGATTTCGATAAGTCGTTTCACGACTGGAAGCCGTTTTTTTTCAGACAAAGCGGTTTATAATGCCCTTGCCCCGGCGGGAGCATGTTTTTTTTACTTAAAACTCGATGATTTCCGTTGACACCTGCTTTGTCTCTTCATTCACTGTGCAGACAGCGCATTGTTTTTTTGCCCGGCTTGAAAAACGCAGGGAGCCTATTACATCTTCACGGAATTTCGTGAAATCATAGCCATAGTTGGCGTGGGCGTGACCTTCGTAAACCTGTCTGACATTGTTCTCTGCGAAATAAGTGAGAAGAATGTTTCTTTCCATTGTATTCTGAAGAATCATAAAGGCAAAAGCCCCGTCCGCTCCGCCAGCCCAAACAGGGTAATGGGTTAGAACGATTTTCGGTCTTGGGTCAGCTTCGATTTTTGACTTAAAATCATCAAGCTGGTCCTTTCCCGTAGTTCCGTTGGCCGTATCCAAAAAATAGTAACTGAAGCCGCTTTTGTCATCATTCTGGTCAATATGGAAAAAATAGCTTGAATTGTAGGGATACATGTACTTCATAAAGCCGGTCACGCCGTTATTGTAGAGGTCGTGGTTTCCGAGAATTCCGTAAACCTTGAATTTCCTGTCGCTATCGGCTGTCTCGTCATTTTCACCATAGAGGTATTTTCCGGCAAGAGCCTTGATTTTTTTTTCAAAGTCAAGGTACTGCCTGTATTCGCTGTCGTGACCGCCGTCCGCCGTGTCACCAAGATTTATCGCAAAACGGGGAATTTTACTGTAATCCGTATCCTGAAAACGCTTTTCAAGCCAATTCAAAAAAGCTTTTTCATCAATATCTTCCTTTGTAGCCCCAAAATGCATGTCGGTAAGAATCAAGACACTGTAGCTGGAGGAAGAAGCCTTTGTCTGAGAAGCAAAATCGGGAATTTCTGACTGAAGATTTTTCATGGAAGATGAGCGGTCATCAACATCGTCCTCACCGAAAAGCCCCCAGAAAAAACCGTAATTCGAGCACGAAAGAATGCAAAAAACGCACAGGCTGGTGAGACAGAAAACTTTTACAAGACGAAAAAGCGATTTCAAAATGAAAACCTCGTTGCAAATTTTACAAGCAAACTGTCGATATATGGCGGCGTTGTGTATCCGTCAACGATTCGGACAGAGACATCGCTGGAAATTCTAAGCCCAAAATCAAAATTATAGGCCAGACCGACGAGATAATGGGGGGAAGCAAAGAGTGGATAGCGGTAGAGGTCATGCAGGCCATGCTCAAGATAAAGCTCCATGCCGTTAGACCAGACCTTGTTCACCTGCATGACGGCATAAAAATATTTGTCGTAAATGTAAGGCACAAAATCTTTTAGCGCGTCGATTTGAGTTGCCTTTCCCGCATAGCCGCCAGAAAATGAAACCGTGGTTCCAGAATCGCTCTTGTAGCGGAAAAGGGTCTCAAAAATGAAATCGTGCTCCGAGCTGATTTTTTTGTATCGCTGATAGTGATAGATTCCACCAAGGCCAATGGCAATTCTGGCCGTTTCAAAGTTCCAGCTGGCAAAAGGAAGCCAGCCCCTGGCATTTACCGTAAAATCAAAGCAATTTTCGTAGGCCTGAAGGCCAAGAAGTCCCTCAGCCCAGCGGGAAACAAGGCCGACTTCGCCTGAATAAAGGGTCTTGTGTCGCTCAATTCCCTTGTTTGTCGAAGAAGTCATGTCGAATTCAATGAATTTCGTGATTTTCCCGTCGTTGAATTCGGCGAAAGAAAGAGAAGCTGCAAGAAGAAAGAGTAAAGCAAATGTCAGTCTTTTCATTTTTTTTGAACGAATCAACTCGCTACGGGCTTTCCGCACTTCCGCTGACGCTCCATTGCTCCGCTTCGCTACGCAAGCAAAGCGTGCTCCAATCCCGCGTAAGGCTTTATCGGCCCGAACGCTTAACGCCCTCGATTTCGGATTTGTCCCTCAACATAGTCAGGGTCTTTTACGCGTACAAGAGTATTTTCTTCGATGGGAAGGCCGGTGTAAAGGGCACAGTCGTGGTCTGCGTTAACCCAGTCAAGCTTTTCGCCTGTCTTAGGATTGATGAATTCGTATTCGCTGCCGGAAACTTTCTGAGCCAGGACTGACGGAGAGACAAATTCAAGCTCCGTTCCCGCATCGACACGGTTGAGGGCATCGTAAGGGTAGACCTTCCAGCCTTCCCTCTTCCCGCAGATTTTAATTTTCTTTTCCGGATGCTGCTCAAGGTCACGCAAGGCAGCTTCCCGGGCAGCCGGATGCATGGCATCAAGCTCGGCTTTTCTGTCGGCCACAAGTTTTTCCCCTGCCGCAAAGATTTTTTCGGTCTCTTCTTCAGAATAAGGCTGGCCCAGTCCTGCCGCCAGAAGATAAGGAGAATCGCTGGCACCGATTGTGGTTTTGTCTGCGTCTCCCCGGTTGTAATAGAAGCCTGTCGTTGCCTCCCGGTGAGCGACATCTTCCAGCGAAGCGATAAAAGGAGCTGCTTCCTCAGCTGAGATTTTTCCTTCAAGGGCATCAAGAGCCTTTCGGTAGGCACGGGCAACCATGGCAACATAATAAGTTGACTTCATGCGGCCCTCGACCTTGATTGCGTCAACCCCGGCCTTCTTCATGTCAGCGAGGTGGTCAATCATGCAGAGGTCTTTTGAAGAAAGAATGGCGGTAAAGTCATCCCCCTCAAAAACCGGGAAGAACTCGCCCGGTCTCTGTCGTTCCTGAAGCCGTAAAATCCCAGACTGAGCAATCGCTTTAGCATCGTCCGCAGAAAGAACGCCCCCTTCAGCATTCAATTTGCTCAAAGAAGAATTCCGAATTCCGAATTCCTCATTCCGAATTGTTCCCAAATCATATTCCCAGCGGCATGAGTGAGAGCAGAATCCGCTCTGTGCGCTCCGCCCCGTAAGGTAAGCGCTCATAAGGCAGCGGCCCGAATAAGCGATGCACATGGCACCGTGAGCAAAACACTCAAGCTCCATCTCAGGGCAGGCATCTTTTATTTCCCGAATTTCGTCCAGAGAGACTTCGCGCCCCAGAACGACCCTCTTGAAGCCCAGGGAGTGATACATTTTGACGGCCTCTTTGTTCATGCAGGAAGCCTGAGTCGAAAGATGCAAGTGAGTTCCCGGAAATTCCTTCTGCAAAATAGGAACAAGCCCCAAATCCTGCACGATGAAAGCGTCAATCGGATACTGCTTGAAGTAGTCCAGGTTCTGCAGGAACATTTTGAGGTCATGGTTGTGGAAGGCGATGTTGAGGGCGCAGAAAAGGCGCTTCTGGGGGTATTTCTTTTTTAGCTCGATGACCCGCTTGTACTCGTCCTCGTAAAAATTGTCGGCCTTAATTCGCAGGGAAAATCTTTTAAGACCGATGTAAGCCGTGTCGGCTCCGTAAGCATAAGCATAAGAAAGTTTATCAATATTACCTGCAGGACAAACCAATTCCATAAAACACCTCCAAAAATCTAGTTTCTTTCCAGTTCAAGCTGAATTTCACGAACGCTCTCGTCTGAATAGTCTTTTGCCGTAATCAGCGCTCCAATTTTTTCGACTGCAAGATGAGCCTCGCTAAGGTATTCGTCTGCCATCTGGAACATGGGCATCATGCCTTTCCAGACATCAAGCTCGCATTTTCGCCCCAGATTCCTAAGCATAGCCTGAAACATGACTGCATCATCGTAGAATATTTCTTTTTCACCCATCTGAATGTAGACAGGAGGAAAATTGAAAAGCAGGTCTCGACCAGCTTTGAGCGGAGAAACAAGAGGATTCTGCCAGTTTTCTTTGTGAGTATAATTCTCGATTGAATAGCGCACGGAATCTGCCGTAAACACCTCATCGCTCACCTTTTTGCTGGTAAACATGTCGTTTTCTGGAGAAAAATCAAGCCAGGGACTGAAAAGAACTACCTGACGAATTGCCGAGCGAAATTCTTCCTTTAGGCCAAAAAGCAGGGCCAGTGCAAGCGATGCCCCACTGGTGTCCGCCATTAGCAGAACCTCGGGCTTTTTTTCGGAATCACCGTCACTGCTCATGGATAGAGCCGTCTCAAGTTCTGCAAAAAGGGCCTGAAAAGCGTCCTGAATGTCTTCTAGTCCAGCAGGAAAAGGATGTGCCGGAGCCAGGCGGAATTCTGGAAGATAAGCCTTGCTTGCCGTAGCGTTGGCAAGGGCTGCGACAAAGGGCCGGTAAGAAGAGCGGGAGCCTGCGACGAAGGAACCTCCATGAATATAAAGAAGGACACGATTAGAAGAAAACATGACTGGAGAAATTACATCGCATTTTACGCCACCGCAAAGTCTTTCCTCACAATCAACATTGTTTGGAAGAAAAACTGCGGAAAAAGCCTCGTCTATCCGCCTTCGTAAATCAGCAATTTCAATTTTTGGAGAAAGATAAAGATTCTTCAGTTTTTTGACAGCTGCCCTTCTATCATTATTCATGCCAATAACTATACTCTGAAAGTGATTTTTTCTCAACACAGGCGACAGGGCAGGTTATCCTGCTACATGCGTTCGCCCTGACACAAGCTGAAAAGGAAAAATCCCCACATTGAAGGGCTTTCGCAGGCCTGCTCGCTGTGGGGATTACTAAAAGGAATAAAGTTCAGTTTTCTCGAATTTATTGTGGCTTTAAAGCACGCTCTTCAAGAACTGCTTGAGGCGCTCGCTCTTTGGATTACCGAAAATCTCGTCGGGACTTCCCTCTTCTGTAATATAGCCGCCGCTCATAAAAAGAACCCTGTCCGCAACTTCACGGGCGAAGGACATTTCGTGGGTAACGACCGCCATGGTCATGCCGTCGCGGGCCAAATCCTTCATTACTTCAAGAACTTCCCCAACCATCTCAGGATCAAGGGCGCTGGTCGGCTCGTCAAAAAGCATTACATCCGGGTGCATTGCAAGCGAGCGGACTATGGCAATCCGCTGCTTCTGGCCGCCGCTCAAAGTTGAAGGATAGACATTGGCCTTGTCAGGAAGACCGATTCTCTCAAGGAGTTCCATAGCTTCCTTTTCGGCCTCTTTTGGAGTCTTGAGCTTAAGGGTTACAGGCGCAAGAGTGATGTTTTTCAAAACCGTAAGATGAGGAAAAAGATTGAAGTGCTGGAAGACCATGCCCATCCGGCGGCGGCACAAATCAAGGTTCGTTGAAGGAGAAGTCATATCGTTTCCCTCAAAAAGAATCTGGCCTCCGTCCGGGTTTTCAAGCCGGTTCAGACAACGCAGGAAAGTGCTTTTCCCGGAGCCTGAAGGCCCTATGATTACGATTTTCTCGCCTTTTTCTATGTGGACTGAAACATCCTTTATGACATGAAGATTTCCGAAACTGATTTTTAGATTCTTAACGTCTATCACTTTTTGCCATCCTTTTTTCGAGCAAGCCGAAAAGCTTTGTAAGACCAACCGTAAGCACAAGGTAAATTGCCGCACAGGTAAGGAGCGGAATCCATGCGTTGTAGGTTGCGTTACGAATCATATCGCCAGCCTTTGTCATGTCAGTGACGGCAATAAAGCTTGCGACAGAAGTTTCTTTTATGAGGACGATGAATTCGCTTGTGTAGGTAGGAAGAACAGCCTTTACGGCCTGGGGAAGGACAATCTTAAAAATCGTCTGCCACTTGCTCAAGCCAAGGGAACGGCCGGCCTCTGTCTGCCCCGGTGCAACTCCCTGAATGCCGGCACGGAAAATCTCAGTGCAGTAAGCGCCTGAGTTAAAGCCGTAAGCCAGGATTGCAACCAGAAGTCTGTTCATTCCAAGGGGTGCAAAGATTACGAAGTAGAAAATCATAAGCTGAGTTGCAAGAGGAATGCCCCGCAGGACGGTCGTGTAAAGTTCAGCGATTGTTTTGAGACCCCTGTTGCCCGAAACTTTCATAAGGGCAAGCATAAAGCCGATTACAGTTCCGATTAAAACTGCGCAAATGGCAATCAGAATGGTGACACCAAGGCCCTGAAAAATCAGGATGTACCTCTGCCCCGCAATCATCGTGTCATAAAAAGACTGAATCATATAAAATCCTGTTTGGAATTATTATTTTCGAACGATGATGACCTGCTCTGACTCAAAGTAAGTGTCAGAAAAGTCTACGTTCTTTTTGCGCTCTTCGTTTACAGACATACCTGCTGCAATGAAGTCGATTGAGCCAGACTGCAAAGCCGGAATAAGGCTGTCAAATGCCATGTCAACGACTTCAAGTTTCATGCCTGTAGAAGCGGCGATTTTCTGACCCATTGAGATGTCAAAACCGACGATGTCTTTTCCCTCGACATATTCAAATGGCGGGAAAGCGGCGTTAGTTCCCAGTTTTACGATTTTATCTCCAGAAGATTTCTCAAAAGCTGGAAGAACAATGTTTCCGTCGGCAGGCATAAAGGCTGCGACAAGTTTTTCATATTCACCGCTTGATTTCATATCAGAAATTGTCTTGTTGATTGAAGCAAGAAGAGACTCATTGCCTTTTTTTACGGCGATTGCATAGGCTTCTTTGTTCTCGGCGAAAAGATTGTCACGGACGATTTTAAGGTCTGAATTTCGCTCTACGATTGCTTTTGCCGGAAGCTCGTCGAGGACAACAGCGTCAATTGCACGATTTTTGAGGTCAAGGGCTGCGTCCATGCCTGATTTAAAAGAAGAAAGTTTTACGCCCTCAACATTTTCCTGAACCCATGCTTCACCAGTTGTTCCAGCCTGAACACCGATTTTCTTTCCTGCAAGGTCAGCAACTGAATTGATTTCAACATTTGTTTTATTACAAGCGATGAAAGAAAGAGAAGCTGCAAATGCGACAGCAAAAATTGCGATTTTTTTCATATATAAGTCCTTTAGGTCAATAAAATATAAAGGGGACTCCGTACGCGCTAACGCCGTCGTCCCCCTAAGTTTGATAATTATACAGAATTTTCGTATATTTATGCAATACTTCAAAACATCAGTTCAAAATCTTTGCAGCTCATCGGCTTGTAAAAATAAAATCCCTGCATTTTCGGGCAGCCGTTGTTTTTAAGGAATTCAGTCTGCGCAGAAATCCATCGAAAACATGCTGAGAGGATTTACTTCCAAATCTTCATAGTAAGGCTTTTGAAGGACATAACTCCAGACATAAGAATTGTGCAAAAGGGCATCAACCTCACCCCTTCGGAGAGAGTCCACACATTCTTCCATTGTGTCGTACATCACGATTTGGATAGTCGGGAAGAGCTCCTTGATTGTCTCCGCTCCAGCTCCAAGAGAACTGAGCATACCAACACGAAGACTATTTATCGATGATATTGAGTATTTTTCGCCTGTGACAAGCGTAAAAGGAGTGTTCATAAGATTTTCAGAAACAACCGTCGCCTTTCCTGACGAACTTGTCACGGCGCTTCCGAACGGCATGAGAACATCATATTTTTCGCTATCAAGCGCTTCTTTCAGGTTCTTTTCTTCGATAATTTTGAAAGTAACAGTATAACCGGCATATTTTGCGGCGGTACGCATCAAGTCAACGCCGATTCCGGTAATTTCTTTTGTCTTTCTGTCAATATAAAACACAGGGCAACGGTCAGAAGGAACACCCACAACAAGACCATCGCCGGCAGTTTTTTACACTACCGCCTCAATAATCGTTCTGTTTCCGAGTTTTACTTCGTGAACACCGCTCTGCTTGCCTTTGTTGAAGCAGAAGCTTATCAGGTAGCCTTTTTCAAGCCCATAATAGTCCAGATATTCCGAAAGCTGCTGCTCGCCCTGTTCGTTGTATGAGTCGCCTCGCCATATTTTCAGTTCGATAACAAATCGCTCGCCCACATAATCAACGACAACATCCATCCGTCGTTCGTCGCGGGTCTCAGCTTCTACATAATAATTACCGGTTCCGTTGATAATCGGCTTTAGGAAGAAAAGGAAGAATTTTCGTCCCTGCTTTTCGATGAATTTTTCATCTTTTGTGTCGTAAATCTCGTTGAAGTGCACGCAGAACCGTTCAAGGACTTTCTTCATATCAAGTTTGCCGTTCTTTATGAAAAGCGGCGTATCGATGGAGCCGTTTCGGATAATTTCATTATCTTCTTCGGATTTTGAGACAGTCGCTTCAAACTGAAAAAGATTATACATCCGCGTCTCAAAGATTCGGTTTGAAAGCTTTACCTTGCCGCCGGCATTTTTTATGAAATTGAACATCGTCGCAATTTGAACCTCACGGTCATCTGCGTTATATGGAATTTTTTCTCCGTCATATAATATCTCTTTCAGCATGTTCTTCATTTCCGGGAAACTGTCAAATTTTTTAATCATGTCGTCAAAAAGTGTGTTTCTCTCATTCAAAATGACTTTTATGGCTTCCAAAAATCCTGCTTCCGTCCAGTCTGCATTGAGATTTTCATCAATAATCTGGCACAGGCGGCTTACAAGGAAAGGATAGCCCGAAGTGTAATCCCACAGAAGTTTCGCCATTTTTGCAGAATCCATTCCCGTATGATGGTCGGCCTCGTAATCTTCAAGCATTCCCTGTATGCCCGATTCGCTCAAATCCATGTTGACATCGAAATTTGCGGCAATATTCCAAGGTGAGTTGTACTGGTGCTGAGTATCCGGGCGCATTTTGAGTTTGAGATTTTTTACATCGTAAACACCGGCAAGAATTACAGAGTGGAAGGTAGGGATTTTGTCGCGGTGAAGGAAGTTATTACGCAGTACTCCAAGAAACTTAATAAAAGAATCGTAATTACCGGCCTGATCAACTTCGTCAATAATCACAACAATTTCATGGCTGTTTGATTTTACGAGTTCAGATATAATATCACTAAAATTGTCTGATGTTATCTTTTTTGAAAACAATCCGCTGCCAGTTACTTTCTTTAAAAGACGATATGCTGCTGAATCTAAATGTATAACTTCATGATTATCGACTTGATACCGCAGTTTTTCAAAGAAAGCCTGCCCACAGTTTTCCAGCGAGGCGAACGATGAGTCCGACATGCCCTCAAAACTGATAAAAAAAGTCGTGTATTCTTCATTGAGTACATCAGTTAATGCATTAAGAGTAGTCGTCTTGCCGTACTGTCGGCCACGGTTGATGCAGAAATAGTCCCCGCGGTCAACCATCTTTTTTATCTGCTGAACACGCTCATCAATGTTTACCATATAATGTTTGTACGCAAAACAAGTGCCGGTCGTGTTAAATCTCTTCATAGAATCATTATAGCACAATAAACAAAAAAAGGGAAAAGGCAAGCATACACGAAAACTATCGCATGAATTGTATGCCTATCGAAACAAGCATATAGAAAAGCAGTATTACAAAAAGAGTTAAGAACACAACTGCGCCTGCCACCGTCCATTGTTGCGCATGGATTTCCGTTTGCTCCAGATTCTTTTGCGGCGAGTTCAGTTTTACTTCCAGCAATTGCAGTTCAAGCGAAAGCTGTTTCATATTTTTGTTATAAGATGCATTCAGAGAAATCCACACAAGTGCAAAGGCAATTCCTAATATCAAGATGACGACAGCCAATACATTTTTCAGGATTTCAGGAATATTACCAGCGATACCGAACACAGTAAAAAACGAAGTAAAGCATAATGTGACATATGCCCAATAATGTGCGCTTATAGATGCAAAATACTCCCTTTTTTCCAT
>DGTW01000329.1 GCA_002393835.1 Treponema sp. UBA4326 | reverse complement strand
AGGTTCGAATCCTGTCATCCCGACTTAAAGACCGTCTTTTTTAGGCGGTCTTTTTCTTTTATAGACATTTTTTTCTTCTTATAGTTCTGCAGCTGAAATATAAAAAAATGTTATCAAATTGATTGAAAATTATTCAAAATTGCGTTAAAGTTTTAGTATGAATATTCCGATGGGGGGGGTGCATGTTTATTTGCTCCGTGATTGCATTTGCTCTTTGTGTAGTGCAAACTCCGGTAATTATTGCTCTCTGTAAAAAACACAAATGGTACGACGAGGTTGACCCGCGTAAAGTTCACGATGGTCATATTCCTCGCCTTGGTGGAATTGGAATTTTTACTTCTTTTGTTATTTCAGCCTTCGTTTATTCCCGTTTTTTTGCTGCGGCAAATTTCAGCTATTTTCATCCTGCACTGTTTGGTGGACTAATTATATTCATTTTTGGTGTAATCGATGACTTCCTCAATTTAAGAGCCAGATTGAAATTCCTAATTCAGATTATCGCAGCTTTTGTGGTAGTTTGCAGTCCACTGTATTTCAAGTCCTTCTTTGGAATCAGTTTTAATCCTTTTTTTGGCCGTGCACTTACTTTTGTCTGGATTTTGTTTCTTGTAAACGCTTACAATCTCATAGATGGTCTCGACCTCCTTTGCGGTGGTCTGTCTTTCCTTACCCTTGCAATTGCAGGTGTAACAATGTTGGTTTTAAAGCAGGCTGCTGGAAACTTGTTTTTGATTCTCTGTGCCTCAATTTTTGGCTTCCTTTTGTTCAACAAACCAAAAGCGAAAATCTTCCTCGGAGATGGTGGAAGCCAGACTTTAGGCTTTTCAATCGCAATGATTCCGATAGTTCCTTTGCCGGGCGGTTTTGAGCACATAAAGCTCTTGTATGCTCTTCTGCTCGTTTCAATTCCTGTAACCGATGTTATTGCTGCTGTAATAAGACGGGGAAGGGAGCACCGGTCTTTTTTCAGTGCCGACCGCGGACACATTCATCATAAGCTCGTCAACATCGGACTTTCAAAAACGGCTGCTGTAGTGCTCTTGCTTTGCTCTCAGTTTCTCATCGGCATTTCAGCCTTTGCTTCTACGCTTATGTCACGGACAAAGGATTCTATTATTCTTCTTTGTGTGTCAATTTTCCTTGTATGGTGCTTTTTCATCATGCTTCACTACATCAATCGGGCCGTAAATTTAAAGCAGGCAGGCCATCTGTCTGAAGCACCTCAGGAAGAGCATTAAAAATCCCTTTTGTCGCTTTTACCTTGCACGATATTCGTTTTTTTGATAAAGTTTGTCTACTTATTAACTTTATGCTGGGGTGTTTTATTTTATGGAAGGAAATGTAAATAATCAGCAGGAAGATGAAATCTCGCTGATTGACTTGTTTGCGGTTCTCCTGCATTACAAATGGATGATTATCATTGTTACTGGCCTTGCGATGATTTTTGCAGTCGTTTTTTCAATCATTTCTATTGTATTGCCACCAGAAAAATCCCCGCTTCCCAATAAATTTACACCTAGGGCAGAAATGCTCATAAAAGAAAACTCTTCCGGAGGGGGCTTGTCTTCTGCACTTGCCTCATCGGGTCTTGGAAGTCTTGCGGGATTGGCCGGTGTCAATGTCGGTGGTGGCTCAACAAACGCTTCACTTGCAACTTTCCTTTCGTCCTCAAATATGCTTCTTGATGCAATCACGGATAAATTCGGCATAATCGAAAAATTTAAAATTCAAGATCATGTAAGGGCAAATAGTCGTAAGGCACTAAAAAAAATTCTTTCCGCATCCTATGACGAAGATTCTGGAATATTTTCCGTTTCTTGCACAGACATCGATCCTGCTTTTGCTCAGTCAGTAGTAAATTTTGTTGTTGACTGGCTGGGAGATAAATTCGATGAGCTGGGACTGGATAACAATAAGATTCAAAAGGAAAACCTTGAGAGAAACATTCAGTCCAGCTATAACGAAATTCTCCGTATTGAGGGTGAAGTCAAAAAACTTGGCGCGAGCGTAGGCTATGGTGGCGATGCCTGGAATATTCCTTCAATTACTACTGGAAGTGCAAAACTTCAGCTTGAGCTTGATGCCCAGCGACAGGTCTACACCCAGCTGAAAACACAATATGAACTGCTTAAAGTTCAGATGATGAGCGATACTCCAATTTTCCAGATTCTTGAGCGTCCAGAAATTCCAGATATGAAATCAGGCCCCAGCCGTGGAAAATTATGTATCATTATTGCATTTGCGGCTTTCTTCATGTCTGTTTTTGCTGCTTTTGCATTGAACGCATGGAAAAATATAAAAAATGATCCTGAAGCTGCCGAAAAGCTCAAATTAAAAAAAAGGAACAATTAAAAAATGAAAATTTCAAAAGGCTTTATCTCAGCTTTCATCATGTCTTTTGCGGTTTTTGCCTTAAATGCCCAAACCCTTACCGGAGCCAGTCAGAATGTGGCTGAAGACATGGAAAAAGCCGTCTCTTCTGTTGCTACTGATGTTACGAAACTTCCAGATGCCCAGTTGGCGATGTCGGTTTCTTACTATCCGGTTACAGCTGGCGATGTCTATACCCTTGCTTTTGCCGCAGCCGGAACTCCAGTGCGCTACACAATTCCCGTTGACTCGACATACAAAATCCGCGTAGCTAATCTTGGTGTAATTAATTGCGCCGGTTTGACTTATCTCCAGCTCAAATCTCAGGTTGAGTCCCTTGTCCTCCGCAATTATCCGATGGCAGGCGTTCAGTTCGTTCTTTCCTCTCCGTCAACATTCCTTGTTAGCGTGAGCGGGGAAGTGAACAGAACGATTGAGCGAAACGCATGGGCACTTACAAGGCTTTCAACATTTATTTCAAGCAATTTGACAAGCCATGCATCATCCAGAAACATAACCATCGTAAGTGCGGGCGGCTCGTCAAAAACTTATGATCTTTTCCTGGCCCAGAGAAACGGAGACCTCTCGCAGGATCCTTTCCTTCGTCCTGGGGACAAAATTGTCGTAAAACGATATGAGCGTAAAGTAACTGTTTCTGGAGCCGTTGAGCGACCCGGTACTTATGAGCTTCTAAAAGGCGAAAACTTAAAAGAAGCCGTCGAGCGCTATGCCGGTGGCCTTTCTGAGTATGCGGACATAGAAAGAATTATCCTTCGAAGGCAGAACAACTCAAAGAATCCCTCCGGAGATACGATTTACCTTGATTCAAATGTTATCGAGCAGAATTATGCTCTGGAAAACGCAGACATCGTAACCATTTCCAGCCGTATTGAGCTTCGTGACACCATGTTCTTTGAAGGTGCAGTCGGTTCCTTGGGGCGCGAGTCTCAGAACACAAACGCTGAAAAAGGGGACAGCACAGGAAATAATATCGCAAATCCCATCATAAACCGAATTCCTGTCAATTTCATGGAAGGCGAAAACCTTGCCACTCTGGTAAGGCGAAACGCAGGTAATTTCTTTCCGACATCAGACCTTAGAAACGCTTATTTGATTCGTAATGATGAAAAACTCCTCGTAAATCTTGAAGATTGTCTTTATGTACGAGACTATATGAGCGAATATTTTGCCCAAAAGGGGGATACGCTTTACGTTCCCTACATGCAGACAAAAAACACTGTTCTTATTACTGGTGAAGTAAACTCTACCGTTGAAGTTGAGGCCTGGCCTCAGAAAAGGCTTTCTGCCCTTATTTCAGGACATACCACGGATTATTCTTCTCTGAGAGACATTGAGGTAACGGCCGTTGACGGCACAAAATCAGTTTATGATCTTTTCCTTGCAAACCGTTACGGTCAGATGGATCAAAATCCTTATATTCGTCCTGGCGAGACAATCACATTGAGCCGTTTGGAACGAAAAGTAACGATTTCTGGTGCCGTTGAGCGGCCTGGAACTTACCAGCTTCTAAAAGACGAAAACTTGAAGGAAGCCGTTGAGCGCTATGCGAATGGTCTTTCTGAGTATGCTGACACTGAGCGAATCATTCTCCGCAGACAAAACAACTCTAAGAATCCATCTGGAGACACGATTTATCTTCAGTCAAATTCAATCGAGCAGAATTTTGCCCTGGAGAATGCAGATGTCATAACCATTTCCAGCCGTATTGAGCTTCGTGACACCATGTTCTTTGAGGGTGCGGTCGGTTCTTTAGGCCGGGAAGCTCAGAATACAAATGCTGAAAAAGGGGACTTTTCTGGCAATAATATTGCAAATCCCATTATAAACCGAATCCCAGTCAATTTCATGGAAGGCGAAAACCTTGCCACTTTGGTAAGGCGAAACGCAGCTAATTTCTTTCCGACATCAGACTTGCGCAACGCCTACCTTATCCGTGACAGCAAAAAATATCTCGTAAATCTTGAGGACTGCCTTTACAAGCGTGATTACATGAGTGAATACATCGCCCAGAAAGACGATACGCTTTATGTTCCCTACATGCAGAATTTAAGCACAGTTCTCATAACAGGTGAGGTAAAGTCTACGGTTGAAGTGGAGGCATGGCCTTTAAAACGCCTTTCAACCATTATTTCTGGTCATACAACCGACTATACATCTTTCAGAAATATAAAAGTAACCAGCGTTGACGGAGCCGAGAGCGTCTGTGACCTTTTCCTTGCCACCCGCTATGGAAGAATGGAAAACAACCCCTACATAAAGCCTGGCGAAGTCATCACGCTCAGCCGTATAGACCGAAAAGTAACTATAAATGGTGCTGTTGAGCGTCCTGGAACCTATGAGCTGAAGGAAGGTGAAAACATTCAGGAGCTTATAGATATTTATGCAGGCGGTCTCGCTCCTCTCGCAGACCTTTCTCGAATTGAATTGTACCGTTCCCTAACTGGCACGGAAGGTTCTGGAGAAAAGAGCTATCTTGATCAGGGTGATGTCGCTGATAATTACGAGCTTATGTGCTATGACACAATCTTTGTTTCAAGCTTTTCTGATTTAACTCCAGTCATATTCGTTGACGGTGCAATTCAGGCAGAGGCAGGCACTGCTTTGGAGACCTCTACTCATCTGTCACTTTCATTCAATAATGGCGAGGACTACGCTTATTTTGCTCGACGCAACAAAAAATTGTTTACTGCTGTCTCTGATTTGGAGAAGGCTTACATAATCCGTGGTTCAAAGACGATTCCTCTGAATCTCCTGCCAATGCTTTACGATGCTTCTTACTACTCAAACATGCCTATTGAGTCAAACGATACCCTTGTCATTCCTTTCAAACAGTATTTCGTATCTGTGGCAGGTGCTGTCGTCAAGCCAGGACGCTATCCCTACATTCCCGACCGAACATGGGAGTATTATATTGGCTTGGCCGGAGGCTTTGATAAGGATAAAAACAGCCTTGACTCAATAGAAATACGAGACATCAACAATAAAAAATATTCAAAAAAAGAATTTATCACGCCTGAATCGACTATTACGGCGAATACAAATTCTTTCCTCTATAAATTCAATAAGTATGCGCCTGCAATCACAACGATTCTTTCGATAACGGCGTCAACTCTTTCAATTATGGCCGTTACGGGTATCCTGAAATAGAGCTATAGCTGCCCTTGGTAAAAAAGAGGGCAGTTTTTTTCTACCTTGTTTTAAAATAAAAATCCCCGCTCCTCAAAGTGCACTAATGAAAGAGCGGGGGATTTTATGTTTTAAAGATTTCTGTTATAATTAGCTATTATTTGAAATCTTTTGGTCGTCTCTCAACGCGTTTGCATTTCTGGCATTCAGCGTAGTTCTTGAGTCTGCCGTTTTCGAGCTTTGTTTTCATTTCGACTTCGCCACCGCATGTGCAGTTGAATTTCTGTGTTGCAACGGTAGTACGAGAGTTCTTTGATGCACCAGCCATTTCTAGCCTCCCTAATAAGATAATCGATTATTAGGATATAATATAAAAAAATAGGTACAGTGTCAAGATTTTGGCAGGCGAAAAAAGTATTTTATCTTTATAATTTTTGAAAATTAAATAATATTCATATTCAGAAAAAAAACTTTGATTTTATCTTAAAAAACCGCTTGCAATCTGTTAAATCTAGTTTATAATAAAAGAATCTTTATAAAATAGAGAGGTTTGCATGGACATCCAGGTACAGGATTTAATCGAAAAGATTAAAAAAGACGGTGTCGCAGCTGCCGAAAAATCTGCTTCCGAAGTAAAGGCTCAGGCTCAGAGCGAGGCTGAGAAAATCATCGCTAATGCGAAAGAAGAGGCGGACAAAATCATCAAAGCAGCAAAAGATGAAACAGCGCGAATGGAGAAGGCTAGTGAGGACGCAATCCGTCAGGCAAGCCGAAACCTTGTGCTTTCATTCCGTGACAGTATCACAAAGGAGCTTTCAGCTCTTATTAATGCGGAGTCAGAAAAAGCATATTCTTCTGATTTGCTCGCCAAACTTATTCCAGAGGCAGTTAAAGCGTGGGTCTCAAAATCAGAGGCAAGCGAAGTTTCTGTTCTCCTCAATGAAAAAGATTTGAAGTCTCTCGAATCTAATCTTACCGCAGCTCTCAAAGCAGAAATCGCCAAAGGTCTTACGCTCAAGGTTGACAATTCAATCAATGCGGGCTTCCGTATTGGCGTAAAAGACGGAGCTGCATTCTACGACTACTCTAGCGAGGCTGTTGCTGAACTTTTCAGCGCATATCTCAATCCAAGAGTTGCCGCAATCATGAAAGAGGCTGCAAAAGAGTAACAGGGGGTGAATATGAGTAATCAATACTACCTCGTATCTCAGCTTCCAGGATTTTCTGTGGGCGATGATAAGGCGGTTCCAATTACTTATGAATACTATTACGACCTCTGTTCACGCTTTCTTAGCAAAAAAGAAATGAAGATTCTTGACGGACTTTCACTTGAACCTCCTCTTGAAGATTCAAAAACTGGCTCAAACTTTGTTGATAACTGGAATTACAAAGAAAAAAGCCTTCGTCTGGCTCTGGCTCAGATTCGTGCCCTTCGCATGAAAAAGAAGTTCAGTGCCGGGAATGAGTCAATTGCCCCTGATGCGGTTCAGGCGGCTCGTACTGCAAG
>DGTW01000197.1 GCA_002393835.1 Treponema sp. UBA4326 | reverse complement strand
AGCAGGCGGTTGACGAGCAAATCCGCAGCATTGAAAACCAGTCGGCCATGCTGCAAGAAGCCAACCAAGCGATTTCGGCCATCGCGGAGCAGACAAACCTTTTGGCCATGAACGCGGCCATCGAAGCCGCCCACGCGGGCGACGCCGGAAAGGACTTTGCGGTAGTGGCCGACGAAATCCGAAAGCTGTCTGAGACTTCTTCAACCCAGTCAAAGACAATCGGCGAGCAGCTCAATAGAATCCAAAGCACAATCGGAACTGTTGTTGAGGCAACCCAGAGGGGCGTTCAGGGATACGCTCACCTTGCAAACGAAATCCACGAAACTGACAGCCTTGTTCGGCAGATAAAGGCCGCCATGGAAGAGCAGCAGGCAGGCTCGGCACAGATTACGACCGCCCTGCATGGAATGAACGACAGCACCACCCAGGTTCAGAAGGCCTCTCAGGAAATGAATGCCGACAGCCGGGTTATTATTTCTGAAGTCGGCAACTTGCAGGAAGAAACCCGCTTAATGAAGCAGGGCATGGACGACATGAACCAAAGCACCGAAAAAATCGCCAGAACAGGCGAGTCCCTTTCAGAGCTTTCTTCCCTCATGGAAAATTCCATCGTGGAAATCGGCCGTCAGATTGACCAGTTTCAGGGCTAAAGGGATTTTTTGAAATTTAAATGGCAAAAAGTCATACAATCCTGATTTTCTCCCTTTTTTTCATCCTTCTCCTTGCATCGGGAATTTTTTCCCTTTGCACAGGTTCGGTTTCAATTCCCCCGGAGCGTGTTTTTGCCATTCTTTTTGCTAAGGGGGAGTCTTTCTCTTTGCAAGAAATCAACATCATTATGCAGATTCGCCTTCCCAGGCTTATCATGGCTTTTTTGCTTGGGGGAGCGCTTTCTCTTTCAGGTTTTTTGCTCCAGACTTATTTTCAGAACCCCATCGCAGGACCCTATGTGCTGGGAATTTCTTCAGGGGCCAAAATGTGCGTTGCCGCCAGCATGATTTTCTTTCTAAAAAATGGGATTGCAGTCTCTTCATTTTCCCTTCTGGCTGCGGCTTTTTTGGGGGCTATTATATCCACAGGCTTCATTCTTCTTGTGGCTCAAAAAGTAAATCACATAGGCTCTCTTCTGGTCGCCGGAATTATGATTGGCTATATCACTTCTGCCGTCACGGATTTTTTTATCACCTTCGCTGAGGATGCCGACATTGCCAATCTTCACAACTGGTCTAAGGGAAGCTTTTCTGGTTTTGACCTGGCTGACTGTAGCTTTTCTGCAGCCCTAATTCTTGTGGCCTTCCTTGCAGTTTTCTTTCTTGCAAAGCCAATCGGAGCATATCTCATGGGTGAAAGTTATGCCCGGACTATGGGCGTGAACACTAAAATCTTCCGCCCAATACTGATTCTTCTTTCAAGCCTCTTGTCTGCGACCGTCACGGCTTTTGCAGGTCCCGTTTCTTTCGTTGGAATTGCCGTTCCCTTTCTTGTTAAGCAGCTTTTGGGTACGGCAAAGCCCCTTCTTGTCATTCCGGCTTCTTTTTTGGGTGGTTCCCTTTTCTGCATTGTATGTGACCTGATTGCCCGCAGCCTTTTTTCGCCCATGGAACTCAGTATAAGCACGGTCACTTCCTTTTTCGGAGCGCCAATCGTGATTTTTATGATAATAACAAGTAAGAGGGGCAGGCGATAATGTCTGATAAAGAAATTGTGCTTGAAATTAAAAATCTTTCGGTAGGTTATGAAAAGGTCCCCCTTCAAAAGCCCTTTTCCTTTACGATAAATAAAGGTCAGATTACTACACTTATTGGCCCGAACGGAGCCGGAAAGAGCACTATTTTAAAAACTTTGATTAAGCAAATTGATGCCATTTCTGGTGCGGTTTTTATCGATGGCAAAAATCTAAAGTCACTTTCTTTAAAAGAATTTTCCCGAAAGACGGCAGCCTTGCTTACGGTCTCGGTAAAACCTGAGCTTATGACCTGCCGTGATGTGGTTGAAATGGGGCGTTTCCCCTACACAAATGGATTTGGAATTTTGACAGTTGCTGACAAAATGGAAGTTGAGAAGGCGATTCAGCTGGTAAATGCCCGGGATTATGCAGAAAAAAAATTCTCCTAGGTGAGCGACGGCCAGAAACAGAGGATTTTGTTCGCCCGGGCTTTGTGCCAGGAACCCAAAATCCTGATTCTGGATGAGCCTGCAAGCTACCTGGACATAAAGTGGCGGCTTGAGCTTGTGAAGATTCTTAAAAAACTGAGTGCTGAGGGTGTCACAATAATTGCCTCAATGCACGAAATCGACCTTGCCCTCAAGTGCGCCGACAGGATTCTCTGCGTGGGGCAGGGAGAGGTAAAGGAGCTTTCCCGCTCTGAGACTGAATGCAGAAATCAGATTCGCTCGCTCTACGATTTGGACGAGGACTTTTTCGCCACAGAAAGCGCCTATGCCGAGCTGGTGAAGAAATTTTGCACAGGGGGGGATAAGGGGGAAAGCCTTCCCCCTGCGCCGCACTTCGTAACGGCGACACCCCCATCGCCTAAGGGGTACGGTTCAGGCATAGCCTTCACCGAGACTCGCTCAAAACTTGCCTC
>DGTW01000092.1 GCA_002393835.1 Treponema sp. UBA4326 | reverse complement strand
ATGGAAGCTGGATTTCAAGAATATCGGCACCGCCTCTGATAAGCGAGCGGGCAGCTGTAAGGGCGAGTTCTGTGGTCGGATAGCCGGCGACCAGGTGCGACATCAGTTTTATTTTGTTCATGGAATACTCCTTAAAAAGTCCGTGTTAGGCGGCCTTGCATGGAAACAACGAATCAGTAAATCATTGTTTCTATTTACAGAAACAATATATCATCTGGATGCGTTTTTGACAAGTACAGTTCCGAAGCCAGACTTGCCAGATTCACCTGCTTCGCCATCTCTTCCACCGCATGATGAGAAAATGTACGGTTTCAGAAAGCAGAAGCGTACTAGTAAAAGATAAAAAGACCATAAGCAGAATCTGAAGTGCGTAATGAAGGGGCATTTTCAGCACGAAATATCCTATGACACACAAAATGGGAAGGTGAAAATAATAGAGAAGGAAAGAAATCTCTGAAAAATGGCGGGAGACTGAATTGCTGTCCTTCAAATAAATCTTTCCCATAGCCATAGTAGCAAGGGTCATCAGCACAGAGGCAGTCGTCCATACAAGCCGCCTCCAGAAATAGGAGAATGTAAAAATATTTCCTTCTTTTATCCTCAGGATAAGAAAGAGCGCGGCTACATTAAAGACAAGCCCAATTGCAAAGAGAATCTTTCCCTTCTGCTCCAGATAACGGCTGAAAGACTGATTTTCCGCAAGCATGATTCCAAGCAGATAATACAGGAAGAACCTTCCGATTTGCTCATCCGAGGGGCCATAGTTCAGGATAAAAACCGCCGCTATCAGGGCAAGAATCCACCAGCTTTTAAATGAAAGGCGTTCAAAATGCTCTTTGAACCGGTCATAGCAGGCGATGACGGGAAAGCTCAATATCGTTATTACAAAAAGATAAAGCAAAAACCACAGGTGAGCGACACCAAAAGTTCCGTCATAACCGATAAAATCATTATAGTGAGTACAAAAATACCTGACGGCATCCAGAAAAGAGCCGTCAAAGTCACCATGATTTTTTAAAACAAACCAGGCTTGCAGGGGTAAAAAGGTATAGGAACCTAAAAGCAGTGGCAGCAGAAGTTTTTTGCAACGGTTGCCATAAAAGGCCTTGACTCCTCTTGCTTTCAGACTATAGACAGTGCTTTCCCCAGCAAAAAAGAAAAGCACGCTCATAATGAAGGTCTCAAAGAAAGTGTAGGTCATTGTGGGCAAAAGTCGTTTTGTCCCCTCAATATAGAAGCCGTCTCCAATGTGATAGATTTCACAGGCATGGACAAGAAATAAAGACAGGATAATGAGAGTCCTTACATTGTCCATGTAGTATTGCCGTTTAATTTTAGTTTTCTCCTATTTAGGGCGCATCCGCCGTAAACGGCGGTCGGGCTTTCCGGGGTTCCGCTATCGCTTCATTCGCTTCGCGAACGGCCAAGCCGCCCCTACAATCCCTTGCGCATTTGCTATTTATTCATAACTTTTGCATCATGTATATCTTTTTTGTCTTCCAGGCGTTCTATCTCGGCGTGAAGGAAGTCGAGCCATTCTGCGGGACGGAAAACCGGGCTTGTGATGAACACGTCTTTGTCACCCCTGCCGCTCATGTTGATTATGATTGCCTGGTCAGTCGGGATTTCTTTTGCAAGCTTCATTGCGGCAGCTCCTGCGTGGGCAGATTCCAGGGCGAAGAGGATTCCCTCGTTTTTGGCGAAGAAAGAGACGGCTTCAAGGGCATCTTTGTCCAGAATTGAAGTGAATTCGATTCGACCGCTACGGCCAAGGGCTGCCAGCTGGGGGCCGATTCCGCAATAGTCAAGGCCGGCTGAAATTGAGCGGGTTGGAAGGGCCTGCCCGTCTTCGTCGAGAAGGAAGCGGCTTTTGTAGCCCTGCATGATTCCGTCGCGGGAAGCGTTTCCTGTCATGCGGCTTGCGTTCTCGCCCACATTGGGGCCGATTCCGCCGGCCTCAGCACCAATCAGACGTGGTTCTTTTTCGTTGATGAAGGGCTCGAAAAAGCCGATTGAGTTTGAGCCGCCGCCCACGCAGGCAACCATTGCTCCGATTTTAATTCCGCGCTCGGCTGCCTGTTTTTTGACTTCCCGGCCGATTACGCTCTGGAATTCACGAACGATGTCAGGGAAGGGTGCGGGGCCAAGAGCTGAGCCGAGGACATAATGAGTTGTGTCAGGATTCGCAGCCCAGTCACGCATAGCTTCGTTTACGGCATCTTTTAAGGTTCGGCTTCCGCTTGTTACAGGATGAACTTTGGCTCCATACAATTCCATTGCCGCAACATTCGGCTGCTGGCGGCGAACATCGACCTCACCCATGTAAATCGTGCAGTCGAGTCCCAGTTTTGCACAGGCAGCGGCTGTGGCAAGGCCGTGCTGACCCGCTCCGGTCTCCGCGATGATTCGCTTTTTGCCCATTCTTTTTGCCAGCAGGCACTGGCCGATTGCGTTATTGATTTTGTGGGCGCCTGTGTTGGCAAGTCCCTCAAGCTTGATGTAAATCTGTGCGCCGCCCAGCAATTTTGTTGCCGTGGGGGCAAAATAAAGGGGCGTTTCCCGGCCTATGTAGTCACGGCGGATGATTTCAAGCTCGTCCGTAAAGGCTTTGTCGGCCATTGCCTCTTTGAAGGCAACCTCCAGCTCATCAAGGGGGCGGCGGAGAACTTCCGCTACATATTTTCCGCCGAAATTATCAAAAAATCCGTTATCACTCATTGAAAGCTCCTGTGTTCTTTTAGTTTGACAGCTAAATCTAAAATGGCTCCCGGTCATGAAAACAGCTTATCGAAACCGCAG
>DGTW01000149.1 GCA_002393835.1 Treponema sp. UBA4326 | reverse complement strand
ACATACATCAAATCTGCCAGAGCCACTGCAGAAAAAACCGAAGTTTCCTTCAATAAAAAAATGATGTTCGCGACAAGTCCCGGAATTGAGACCGCCATTGCCTGGGGAAGAACCACATACTGAACCAGCTGCCTCTTGTTCAAGCCGATGCACATTCCGCTTTCAAGCTGACTTTTTCCTACGGTTTCAAGGGAGCTTCGGAAAGTCTCCGCCATGTAGGAGCCGCCCAAAAAGGTAAGGCCTATGATTCCGCACTCTTCGCCGGTCAGTTTGATTCCCATGCGGGGAAGGGCAAAATAAAGGAAGAAAAGCTGAATCAGAAGGGGCGTGTTCCGGGAAATTTCCGTGTAAATGCGGACGAGGAGATTAAGGACTGGGATTTCCCAGTAACGAATTATTGCACAGAAAATCCCGGTCAAAAACGAAAGAATTATTCCGATAAAGCCAATCCGAAGTGTGAGGAAAGTAGCCTCAACATACATCGGAATGACTTCTTTTATAAACTCTAAATCCATAAGCATTTTTGGGGCCTTTTGTGCAGCCCCTGAACCTTACAATTTGCCGCCTTCAACTACCAGACTGTCTGCATCTGAATCTTTTCCGTAAACTGAGCGGAGGGTTGCCTCATAGTCAGCGTGGAAGAAATTTTCCTTTCCGAGTTTGACGATTTCATTGTTGAGCCAGTCCAGCAAATCCTTGTTTCCCTTTTGAACTGCCGGAGCGATTGAATCCAGGCTTCCGATTGAATCAGCGCCGGCACCAACTGCGAATTTGGGATTTTCGATTGCCCATGCAAGAACTTCCGTGTTGTCTGTTGAAAGACCGTCACCACGACCGTCCAAAAGTGCGTTGTAAGCCTCAGAATACTGGTCGAATTTCAGAAGCTTGATTTGAGGGTAGTTCTTTGAAAAGTAAGACTCTGCCGTTGTTCCCTTTGCGATAATCAGTGTCTTGCCGTTGAGCTGGGCCGGATCTGTTACCAGAGCTGATTTTGGCGAAACGATTCCCAGGGCGACCTTCATGTAGGGAAGGGCGAAGTCAACTTTTTCTGACCGCTCAGGAGTGACCGTAAAGTTTGCAAGAACAAGGTCAACTTTGCCTGTCGCAAGAACCTCAACACGGGCAGCGGCCTCAACAGGAACATATTTTACCTTTACGCCCAAATCCTTTGCGATTCGGTTTCCGAAGTAAACATCATAGCCCTGATACTCGCCGTTCTCGTCAACGAATCCGAAAGGCTTTTTGTCACTGAAAACAGCAATTTTGATTTCCTTGCTCTTCTTGATTTCCTTGACGCTTCGGCCAGTTTTTGCTTTAGCCGAAATTGAAGAAATGGCAGAAAGTGCCAGAAGACCTGCGATAAGAAGTTTAAGAGTTTTTTTCATAGGATGCCTCCATATTTTTAATTTCCTAGTAACTAACTAGGTTTAACTGATAGGGAAGTTATACTATTTGTAACCTACTATGTCAATAGGTAGGGAGACGGTCGCCGATAGGCGAAAAAACTTGCGAGGCAAGTTCCCAGGCATAGCCGATTCCTTGCAGAAGTCGGCATCCTGTCAAAGGTCAATTAAGTTTGCAGTAATAAAGAAACCTCCTCAAAAATGGGGAGTTTTTTCTTGAAACAGCCCTTTCCTTGAGTGTAAAATGCTTGCATGGAGTCAAAAAAATCTGAATCAAAAAAATTGACCGTCGCAGGAATCGGCTCGGGAAAATTTTCCCAGATTACCGGCCAGGTCCTTGAAGCGTTGAAAAATTGTGACTGTATCGTGGGCTACGAAGTCTACATCAATCTTGTGCGCGGGCATTTTCCGGACAAGGAATACCTTTCGACTCCCATGCGGAAGGAAGAAGAGCGCTGTCGTCTTGCCCTGGAGCAGGCAGATTCCGGGAAAAATGTCGTTTTCATTTGTTCTGGGGATGCGGGCGTTTACGGAATGGCCGGCTTGATTTACGAGCTTGCCCGTGATTTTCCCCAAGTTCAAATCTCAGTATTGCCCGGAATCACAGCGGCCTTGAGTGGGGCAAGCATTCTCGGTGCCCCCCTGGTTCACGATTTTGCAATCATCAGCCTGAGTGACCTTATGACCCCCTGGGAAAAAATCGAAAAACGGCTTGAATGTGCGAGCCTTTCTGATTTCTGCATTGTCCTTTACAACCCCATGAGCCACAAGCGCAGGGACTACCTTTTTAAAGCCTGTCAAATCCTGCTCAAAAATCTTTCCCCGGCGACTCCATGCGGTTATGTCAAAAATATCGGCCGTGAAGGAGAAGAATCAAAAATCCTCAGTCTTGGGGACCTTCAAAATGCCGAGCTTGATATGTTCACCACGGTTTTTATCGGAAACAGCACGACAAGAATAATCGACAGTCCGAGGGGAAAAAAACTCGTCACTCCCAGGGGCTACAAAGTAGAAAAAGAATCTGGCTCAAACGAAAATAAAAAATCAATTTTTATTTTTGCGGGAACGACTGAAGGGCGTGAACTTTGCGAAAAACTTTCTGAATCCGGCTTTGACTGCACTGTGAGCGTGGCCACAGAATACGGCGAGAGGCTTCTTCCCAAAAAAGAAAATCTCACCGTTTTGCAGGGAAGAATGAAGACTGAGGATATGATAAAGGCTTTCTCGCAAAAAAAATATGCCTGCGTAGTTGATGCCACTCATCCTTTCGCCACGGAAGTTTCAAAAGAAATAAAAAAAGCGTGTAATTACACACAAATCCGCTGCATCAGACTTGCAAGAAACACTGAAAGCAGCGATGACTTTTCAATCGACTCTAATCGAAAGGGAGAAGTCCATTTCCCTGACATTTCTTCCGCCGCAGACTGGCTTGAATCTCAGAGCGGAAAAATCTTCGTCTCAACAGGAAGCAAGGAACTTCCAAAACTCTGCGAAAAAATCAGCGATAAAAGCCGACTGGTCGTTAGGGTCCTTCCTTCAATCGAAAGCCTTAAAATCTGCTCAGACTGCAAAATTCCCCAGAGTCAGATTATTGCCATGCAGGGCCCATTCTCAGAGAAAACTAACGAACTTCAGTTTGAAGAAAATGGTGCAAAAATCCTTCTGACCAAGGAAAGCGGAGCAAGAGGCGGCTATTTCGAGAAAATTCAGGCGGCCAAAAAACTGGGAATGAAAATTGCCGTGATTGAAAATCCTGAGAAGGCGGGACAGGCAAGCGGAAAGGATGCCAGAGAGAAAACTGCCAGCGAGGCGGAAATCTTTCACTCTGTCGGGGAGATTTGTGCTATAATCAAACAATCACAATGAAAAAACAACTGACCTTGATAGGCATGGGAACTGGCAGCGAAAACTTTCTCACAATTGAAGCAGAATCAGCTCTTCAGAAGGCCCAGATTATTTTTGGTGCGAAGAGAATTCTTGAAATTGCAGAAAATTCTTTGAGAAGGGGGCTTTCTGAAGACAGGCAGGCTGAATCAGGCAAAAATCTTCCCAAAAGCGAGCCTCTTTATCGTGCTGAAGAAATCTTCTCCTATTTAAAAGAAAATCCACAGTACAAGAAAGCCAGTGTGGTTTTCTCCGGCGATGTGGGATTTTTCAGCGGGGCGGAAACTTTTTTCTCTTTTTTAGGAAGGGCGGATAAGTCATCTGAAAAGACGAAGCCAGAAGCCTGCGACTGGGAAATCAATGTGATTCCGGGCATCTCTTCGGCCGTGTATTTCGCCTCAAAACTTCAAAAATCCTGGCAAAACTGGAAGTTTCTTTCTCTTCACGGGGCAAAATGCAACGCAATCGGGCAGATTCGCAAAAATCCCGGGTGTTTTTTCATTCTTTCAGGAATTGAAGATGTTAGAAATCTTGGGAAAAAGCTGGAAAAGGCGATAAAAAACAGGGTGATTCCAGTTGTGAACTGTTATCTGGGTTCAAATCTTTCTTATGATGTAGAAAAAATCATACAGATATCGCCTGAAAAGCTGGCTTTTTATCAGGAAAAGGAAAATTCCGAAGCGGATAATCTGAATTCAGCCCGGGCTGACTCAAAGACCGCCCAAACTACCGCTAATTTGTCCGATAACACTCTGAAAAATTCTCTTTTTGTCCTTCTTGTTGAAAATGAAGGAGCAAAATCTCAGCCCATAACGCCATTTTTGAACGACGAAGACTTTATCCGTGGTGAAAAAATCCCCATGACAAAAAAAGAAGTCCGTCGCCTTTCGCTGGCTTCACTTGGTTTGTCAGAATCTTCTATTTTTTACGACATAGGAAGCGGGACCGGATCCGTCACCGTGGAAGCTGCCCGAATCGCAACGGAAGGTCATGTTTTCACCGTGGAATGCAGGGAAGAGGCCTTTGAGCTTACAAAAAAGAATGTCGATAAATTCTGCCTTGAAAATGTGACCTGTATCCTAGGAAAGGCCCCTGAATGTCTCGATTTTCCTTCTCCGACCCATGTTTTTATCGGCGGAAGCAAAGGAAATCTCCGTGAAATCGTAGAATTTGTGCTAAAGAAGAACCCGAAAGTCAGAATCGTGGCGAATTTCGTCTCACTTGAAAATCTGTGCGAGATGCAGAATCTTTTAAAATCGCTGGAAGAAGACCGGATCGAAAATGCCGAAATCACCCAGCTTGCAGTAAGCCATGCCGAGCGGGCGGGGGATTTCCACCTGATGAAAGCCCAGAATCCCGTATATATAGTAAGTTTTTCTGGAAAGGCAGGGAAAGAGTGAGCGGACAGCCAGAGGAAAATATAAAGTCACAAATTTTCAACGCCCCCCGTCTCATGATTGCTTCCCCGGCCAGCGGAAGCGGAAAAACCACGCTGACCTGTGGAATTTTGCAGCTTCTGAAGAATCACGGAAAGTCGCCGGTATCTTTTAAGTGCGGTCCGGACTTCATAGACCCCATGTTCCATAGGCAGGTTTTGGGAATCCACTCAACGAACCTCGACAGTTTTTTTGTTGACGAAGAAGAGCTCAGGCAGATTTTCATCGAGAACATGGAATCAGAGAACGATTGCT
>DGTW01000179.1 GCA_002393835.1 Treponema sp. UBA4326 | reverse complement strand
GTTCACGAAACAGGACACGCCCTTGTTGCGGCATTCACACCTGAGCATACTCCTGTCAATAAAATCACTGTCGTTCCCCGCTCTCACGGGGTGGGTGGCTTTACTCAGTTCCGTGAAGAAAAAGAAGAAAAGCATTTTATGACCCGAAAAGACATGATAAATGAGGTCGATTCTTCTTTGGGCGGACGAGCTGCCGAGGAAATCATGCTGGGTGACATTTCGACAGGGGCATCAAACGACATTGCCCAGGCAACTGACATTATCAAGCGAATGATTACCGACTACGGTATGAGCGACAAATTCAAGAACATGACTCTGGGTAAGGGCGTCCTCGGAAATCGGGGCGGAGAACCGAATCTTGTGCGGGAATTCAGTGAGCAGACTCAGAATTTCATCGATGAAGAAATTGCCAGAATTATGGACGAAAGATACAATCATGTCCTTAATCTTCTCCGTGAGAAAAAGGACTTGCTTGAATACATCTCCAAACGCCTTATCGAAGTCGAGACAATGGATTCAAAGGAATTCAATGACATTATCAAGGCTCACGAGCACTGCGAGAATTTGACGGCAAGTGCGGTGCAGAAAGAATCTGCTGAAGCTGCAGCTACTGTCGCAGAAAGCGAGAATACATCAGAGGCTCAGTCAGAAACAGCCGTAGAACCTGCAGAAGCAGAGGGTGAAGAGCAGACTAATGCGAATGTGCAGAATGAGCCAGCCGCGCCGACAGAGTCAAAGGAGGAAGAAAAATGAAAAAACTTCTAACTCCTAAATTCTCACTTCTGACTTTCATCACTGCGGCATTGTTTTTCTTCCTGTCTCCATTTGTCCTGTCAGCTCAGGGAATTCTGACTGCATCGTCTTTTTTCAAGTCTGTGTCTGACAATTATGCCACTATAAAGGACTACGAGGCCGACATTGACATCAAGGCTTCAAAAAGTTCGATGAGCGGTCATCTTTCATATAAAAATCCAAACCTTCTCCGCATCGATTTTACGAATCCTGAGGAGCAGGTAATCTGCTTTAACGGTGATTTGCTCACGATTTATCTTCCGGGAAGTGCGGCAATTTTAAATCAAAGTGTGGACAATTCCACGAACAATAACGGAGCAAATCTTGCCACAGCCCAGGGCCTGTCCTTGCTTGGCCGCTATTATTCACCGGCTTATGAGACTGGCCAGGATGCCGTTGCCCTTGATGAGGGAAGTGACGAGATGGTCGTGAACCTTATTCTTCGCAGGCGGAATATGACGGAGGCTTTCAATACCATCAAACTTTCTGTCTCACCTGACACAATGCTCATTCGCAGAATTGTGGCGACGACACCGCAGAATGAGGAATTTTCCTTCGATTTTAAAAATTATGTGCTGAATCAGGGAATCTCTGACCAGCGTTTTATTTATGATCCACCGACATCGGCGAACAATTACAATAATTTCCTATTTTCGGAGTAAGTAAAAAATGGAAAGCTATGGAGCACTTTTAAGAAAGGCAAGGGAAGAAAAAGGAATTGATTTCGAGACGATTGCCAGGGAAACTTCCATCACTCAGGAATATCTTGAAGCTCTTGAGGAAGAAGATGTCCTCGTTTTCCCAGGCGAGCCATATTTGGTCGGATTTTTAAAGATTTATGCCGAGTATCTGGAAATTGATGCAAATCATGTTCTTACTTTGTACAATGCAAAAAAAATTCAGGAGACTCCGCCTCCGCTTGCACTTACTGCGCGGGAAAGGCCTCGTTTTTTGATTCCTCTGATTGTATCTTTGGGCGTAATTTTTTTCGTTGCCCTCATAATCGTCCTCACTCTTTTCGTGCGCTCAAAGCTGGCAAAAAACGAAATAGATTCTGCAAATGCAAGATCGAATGAATTCAAAAAATATGAGCTTACCGAAAAGCCATTCTCAGGTCGTCTGTTCAAAAGTGACCAGCTTATTATGGGAAGCGACAAGGGAAATATTTTCCTTACGGTCGCAGAGACCGAGGGAATTTTTGGCCTTGAGACTCCTGCCGGAATGCAGTATGTAGAGCTTTCAGAGGAACTTGAAATCGATGCCGACGGAAACAGTGTCCCGGATTTAATCGTATATGTTTCTGATGTTTCTCAGAAGAATGTTGACCGGGGTGCTGAAGTCAAGATTATGCTCAAGAATTCTTCTAATATTGCCGTGGCTTCCCCTGACGAAAATCAGATTCCGAATGCCGAAGATTTGCCGAAAGAGCAGGCTCGAACCGAGATTCTTTCTGACACAAGGGCTTATCCCTTCACGATTAACGCAAGCTTCCGTGGCGGATGTCTCTTCCGCTACAGGCCAGACAGAAAAGAGACTGTAGAGGATTACTTTGCCAACGGTGACATCGTTAACATGACAGCAAGCAATGGTATCCGATTGTGGATTTCAAACGGAAACGCCGTTAAGCTTCAGGTTGTCGCAAATTCCAAGACTTATGATTTGGCCGTTCCTCGTGCAGGCGAGGTAATTGCCCAGGACGTCAAGTGGATTAAGGACACCGATGGCCGATACAAGATTGTTGTTGTGGATATTGATTAGGAAAACTGAAAACGGAAAGTTGAAAGTTGGGAACTTGCGGTGGTTGCTCAAAACTGAACCACATTACATTGTCTATGAAATTTTTTATTGACCAGCACGGATGTGCAAAGAATCAGGTTGACGGCGAGCTTATCATCAATCTTCTCAAAAAAAAAGACTGGGAGCAGACTTTTGAAGCCTCTGAGGCTGATTTAATCGTTGTTAATTCTTGCGGATTCATTGAGTCTGCAAAGACCGAGAGCATCAACGCAGTGATGAGTGCCCGGCAGATGTATCCCAAGGCAAAAATTTTGCTCGCCGGCTGTCTTGCTGAGCGCTATGCCAATGATTTAAAAGACGATTTGACCGAGGCTGACGGATTTTTCGGCAACGGTGACCTCGACCAGCTTTACAAGGTCGTTGAGCCGCTCATGAAGGGCGAGAGACCTGTCCTCGTTCCTGAGCAAAAAGGCGTTTGCTGCGGCGACAGAAACCTTCTTCTTTCATTTAAGGGCACTGCTTTCGTAAAAATTACTGAGGGCTGCAATAACCGCTGCTCTTTCTGTGCAATTCCGATTATCCGTGGTGATTTGCGCAGTCGAAAGGCCGATGAAATCGTTTCTGAAATAAAGGAGCTGGTTTCAAAAGGCGTGTACGAAATCAACCTGATTGGTCAGGATTTGGCGGCCTACGGCACAGGAGCGACAGACGATTGTTTTGGCGACGGAAGAACCTTCCTGCCCAACGGAACTCCGGGAAGTGAGGTTTTGAAGCAGATGGACGCAGATGGACGCAGATTAAATGACGAGAAAAATATCTGCGTGAATCCGTGTGAATCCGCGTCTAATTCTAAATCCGGACTTGCCCGGCTTATCAAGATGATTTCTCAAATTGAGGGAACTTTTGCAGTCCGTCTTTTGTATATTCATCCAGACCATTTCAATGAAGATATTCTGCCTGTAATGAAGGCTGATTCCCGCTTCCTTCATTATTTTGACATTCCCTTCCAGAACGGGGACGACGAGATTATCAAAAAAATGAACCGGGTCGGCAGCCGGCAGAAGTACAAGGCTTTAATCGAAAAAATCCGCTCAGTTTTCCCTGATGCCGCGATACGAACAACCTTTATGGCCGGCTTTCCGGGTGAAAGCGACGAGGCTTTTGAAAACACAAAGGCCTTCCTTCGTCAGATTGCAACGGACTGGAGCGGCTGTTTCTCATATTCAAAGGAAGATGACACGCCGGCTTATTCTTTCAAAAAACAGGTTCCCCACAAGACTGCCGAAAAAAGGGCGGCTGAACTTGTCGAGATTCAGGCCGAAATTACCCGTGAGCGCTTAAAGACCCGTTGTGGCGGCGAATATGACATTCTCATCGAGGAAGTTTTGAGCGAGAGCAATGAAAACCCTGACGAAGGACTTGCAATCGGTCGGGCATGGTTCCAGGCTCCCGAAGTCGATGGAAGCGTTGTCGTGCGCTACGACCGAAGCAGTGCAGATGAGAGCAATGCAGTAAAAAGCGGCCGCCTCGTTCGTGTAAAAGTCATTTCAAGCGGTGATGTGGATTTAAACGGTGACTTTGTCTGCGATTCTCCTTTGAACGAAAAAATTGCAAAAAGTGACGGGCTTGAATTTGCACAGGAAATAAATAAATAGCGCATAATGGCAATCGAGGACGAGATTCTTTCTGACATCACAACTTCTCAATCCACAGGACTTTCTGACCATGCCAGGGAATATCTTTCTGTCCTGAACCCGGAGCAGTACGAGGCCGTAGTCCATGAAGGAAGCCCCCTTTTGATTCTTGCCGGGGCTGGCTCAGGAAAAACCCGGGTAATCACAACAAAAATCGCTTATCTGATTGGCGAAAGGGGAGTGAATCCTCATTCAATTCTGGCCGTAACCTTTACGAAAAAAGCGGCCAATGAAATGCATGAGAGGGCGATCGCACTGGAGGAGAGGGCTGCTTTTTCGCAGATTAAAACCTTCCATTCTTTTGGAGCCTGGTTTTTGCGGGTTTATGCTGAAGATGCCGGTATTGATCCTAACTTTACGGTTTATGATGACGAGGATGTAGTTTCCCTGATTCAAAAAGTCGAGCCCAGGCTCACGAAAAAAGAAGCCGGGCAGTATGCGAGAAAAATTGCCCTGGCCAAGGATTACTGTCTTTTGCCGGATTCTCAGGAACTTTTGACCCGTGATGAATTTTTAAATCCCAGCGACTTTCCTCAGATGTATGAGGCCTACGAAAAACGCCTTCGTGCCACAGGAAATGTGGATTTCGGTGATTTGATTTTGCTTCCCTATCTGGCACTTACCCAAAATGCCTCTCTCCGTGAAAAAATGTACCGCCGTTTTCGGGTGATTATGGTCGATGAGTATCAGGATTCCAATGTGGCTCAGTTCAAGCTTTTGGAAGCACTTTCCGGTCTGAGGGAGGGCAGCGGAACATACCTCTGTGTCGTTGGTGATGATGACCAGTCGATTTATAAATTCCGTGGTGCTGAAATCCAGAATATCCTGAACTTTCCCAAGATTTTTGAGGGAACTAAAATCATCCGCCTTGAAAGCAATTATCGCTCAACCCAGGAAATCCTTTCACTTGCCGACAATGTGATTAAAAATAACTCCGGCCGTCTCGGAAAGACCCTTAGAGCCGAGCGGGGCAGCGGAAAAAGACCTGTCCTGGCCTTTATGCCCAATCAGGATGATGAGGTTCACTTTTGTGCCGATTTGATTCAGAAAACTCATTCAATGGGCGTTCCTTATTCCGACTGGGCCATTTTGTACCGTACGAACGCCCAGTCCCTGGGCTTTGAGAGCGAGTTCGTGAGAAAAAAAATCCCTTATGTGATTGTCGGCTCCCTGAAATTCTTTGAGCGGGAGGAAGTCAAGGACATGGTGGCCTGGCTTGAGCTTCTGGCCAACCACAGGAACGAAATTGCCTTCCACAGAATCATAAACAAGCCCGCCCGGGGAATCGGAAACAAGACACAGGACAATATCGTTTTATGTTCCCAGAATGAATGGCAGACAGTCAGTGAAAACGGCAGCCCTGTCAAAAATTTCGAGCGGAATGACATTATTGCCGCCTGCCGCTATATAGTTCCCCGCCTTTCCGGGAAGAGCAAGGGACAGGTTGCCGCATTTGCTGAGCTGGTGGAAGAAATCGAAGCCCTTTTTGAGGAAGATAAAACCGCTGGCGGAGAACTTGCAAATGAAGTCCTCAAAAAGAGGGAAAGCAAGAAAAGCCTGTCAGAGCTTATCGAGGCAATAGCAAAAAAATCAGGCCTTTCACAGTATTATGAGGACAGGGACAAGGAAGACCATACTTTCCGTGTGGAAAACATTCAGGAGCTGGCAAACTCAGCCCTTCCTTACCCGCTTTCCCGTCAGAGTCTTTTGGATTTTCTTGATAATATTCAGCTTGACCGCACCCTTTCAAATCAGGATGAGGAAGTAGCGGACGATGCAGTTACTTTGATTACGCTTCATAATACAAAGGGACTTGAATTTAACCGGGTTATTATGACCGGCATGGAAGAGGGCGTTTTCCCCCGTAACGGTGACGATGAGGAAGAAATGGAGGAAGAACGCCGCCTCTGCTATGTCGGAATCACCCGGGCAAGGAACGAGCTTTACCTTACCAGCTGTTCGGTACGACGCATGTACGGACATATCGAATACATGAAGTGCAGTCCCTTCCTTCTTGAAATGGGAACTGAGGGGGTAAAGGCCATAGGCCAGCTTCCTTCCCGATACAGGCAAAGTTCCTTTTACGGCGGCGACTATGGTGAGCGGGGCTTAAGTCACCCGGATTTCGGCACTGACGAGATTCAGAGAAAATATCATCGGGGAGCTAAAATCTACCACGACGATTACGGATATGGAATCATAGCCAATACTGCCGTCAATGATGAAGGGGAATACGCAATCACAGTTTCCTTTGAGAACAGCGGAACAAAGCGCTTTTTGCCTAAATATCAGGAAAGCCAGCTTATGCTTGTAAAGGACTAGGCGGGGCTTGGGGCAGCAGCCCCAGGAGAATGGGGTATGGTGAAGACCGTTTACGGGCTGAACCTAGGGGAAAGGCCTTTCCCCTAAAAACAAAATCTGTTACTTTATTGCATCTGGAAGGTTTAAAATTATATGAAACGACGATTTTTTTCTTTTATTTTGACACTGGCTGTTTTTTCTCAGGCTCTTTTTGCACAGCAGGTTATTTCTGACTTTACCCGGCAGAAAGTTGAGGAATTCATTACCCTTCGCATTGGCCTGAAGGATCGGGAGGACGAAATCGCTTACAGAACCATTTTGCAAATGAAGGACGAGGCTTTAAAAGAGCTCCCCGCCCATGCCCTTGACCAGGAGCAGGAAGAGTGCATTCTTGAGAGCCTTTATTTCCTTGAATATTACGAGCATTCCCTTGCTTCATCTGGGAATCAGAAAGAGCTTCGCAGCGAAATGAAAAAACTGATGAAAAGGGACATGGCTTGT
Organism: Treponema sp. UBA4326; assembly: GCA_002393835.1. GTDB lineage: Bacteria > Spirochaetota > Spirochaetia > Treponematales > Treponemataceae > Treponema_D. Next base: position 972 of record DGTW01000179.1, on the reverse strand, counting down.
ATTGAAAATCGCAAAGAAGGCCAGATCAGCGAATGGCTTTACCAGTTTACAGGCGATGTCACTTCTTATTATATGACCCGCTCTGTTGCGGCCACTTTCTTTTACGGCCTGAGCGTCAAAGGCTATTACGAGAAGGCCATTGAAGTGAATCCTAAGCGGGTTTCTTCCCATGTCTGTCTTGGAAACTGGCGTTTTTATGCTCCCTTCCTTTTTGGCGGTGGTAAGAATAGGGCCAAAAGACACTTTGACGATGCCCTGGACTGTGCCGAGCTTCCCGGTGAAAAATACATGGCCTATATTGCTTCTTCCCAGATTCGTTTTGAAAAAGGCGACAAAGAAGAAGCCGAAAAATACATGCAGATGGCCTTTGACCTTAATTTGGGGCGAAAAGAACTGGACACAATCGCAAAATGCAACAAAAAAGGCTATTCTTACTATCAATATCTGCGTAACCGTTCCGGAATCGACGAGGAAATGGCCGAAGACGAGAAGGACGAGGAAGACAAATAGAGTTAGGAGTTAGGAGTTAGGAGTTAGCAGATTGAAGATAAAACTCCTAACTCCTACTTCCTAATTCCTAATTCCTAACTATTAACTTCATATATTCCCCATTCCTTTGCAATTTGTTATAATTTGGCTTATGGCTACACATAAAACTGTTGATGAAACAACACTGGAAAATCTTTTGTATCTTTCCCGCCTGTCTCCTTCAAGCACGGACATGGCAACTTTAAAAAAGCAGGTCGATGAAATCGTCGGCTATTTCGACATCCTTTCAAAATATGACGATAGCGAAAATCCATACGATGCATATCCTTCAACTGAGGCTGAAAAGCTTCGTGAGGACGAAATCGTTGCGGGCCTGGACATCCCTGATGTCAAAAAAATCACGGATAAATTCATGGACGGCTACTTCCAGGTTCCGAAAGTTCTTGGCGAGGGAGCATAATAATTAGGAATGCGGAATTAGGA
>DGTW01000032.1 GCA_002393835.1 Treponema sp. UBA4326 | reverse complement strand
AAGGTTCTTTTCCCAGACAGATGAAACTTCAGCCTCGTTCGTGACGGACTCACGGTATGTTACCTGAGGAGCGCCCACATTTGCCTTTACGCCAAAGTCATCCTTCATGCGGGTGACGAGGACATCAAGATGGAGCTCGCCCATTCCGCTGATGATGAGCTGGCCTGTCTCGGCATCCTCATGGCTTGTGAATGTCGGGTCCTCCCGGCTCATGATTGCAAGGGTCTCCACAAGCTTGTCCTTGTCGCTCAAAGTCTCAGGCTCGATTGCGATTGAGATTACAGGCTCAGGGAATTTAAGGCTTTCAAGAAGGATTGGCATTCCCTCGCTGCCCAAAGTGTCACCGGTCTGAGAGATTTTAAGGCCTACGAAAACAGCGATGTCGCCGGCCTGAACAGAGTCCATCTGCTCCATGTGATTTGCGTTTACGCGAAGGATGCGGTTGATTCGCTCACGCTTTTTCTTTCCCACATTAAGGCACTGACTTCCCGTGGTGAATTTTCCTGAGTAGACACGGACAAAGGCAAGGGAACCCATTTCGCGGTCCTGCTGGATTTTGAAAACAAGGCCAAGGGGCATTTTCTTTTCGTCGCAGGGGATTTCAACAGATTCTTCCTTGTCTTTTTTGACATGAAGGCCTTTTGCAGCCGGAACATCGGTCGGGCATGGAAGATAGTCGATTACGGCATCAATCAAAGGCTGAACGCCCTTGTTGCGACGGGCAGTTCCACAAAGACAGGGAACGAGGGTTCGGTTGATTGTGAGAGTGCGGAGGGCTTTTTTAAGCTGCTCGTTCGTGATTTCGCCTCCCTCAAGATAAATCATTCCAAGCTCGTCGTCGTTAGATGCGACTGTATCGATGAGCTTTTCCCGCCATTCATTCGCTAAATCTTTGTATTTGTCGGAAATGTCTGATTCAGTGAAAGTCTCGCCTTCGTCCTCTTCGTTCCAGCGGATTTCTTTCATTGTAAGAAGGTCGATTACGCCCTCAAAGTCCTCGCCCTGGCCCATGGGAACCTGCAAGGCGACAGTGGTAACTCCGAATTTTTCGTGCACATCGTTGATTGAATAGAAGAAGTCCGCGCCGATTCGGTCCATCTTGTTTACGAAGCAAAGACGGGGAACAGAAAATTCGTCGGCCTGCTTCCAGACTGTCTCGGTCTGTGGCTGCACACCGTCAACTGCACAGAGAACGGCAACCGCACCGTCAAGGACACGCAAAGAGCGCTCAACCTCGGCAGTGAAGTCAACATGGCCCGGAGTGTCGATGATATTGATTGTATAGCCCTTCCAGTCCGTGGTGATTGCGGCAGAGGCGATGGTGATTCCCCTCTCCTGCTCCTGCTTCATGAAGTCCATGGTTGCAGCCCCGTCATCGATTTCGCCGATACGGTGGATTTTGCCTGTATAATAGAGAATTCGCTCAGTTGTTGTTGTTTTTCCTGCGTCGATATGCGCCATGATTCCGATATTGCGCATTTTCTGTAAGTTAAGTGCCATAATTCTTACCCGAATGAAAATTTTGAGAAAAAGTATAGAATAAAATGAGACGATTTACAAGTTATCAGCCCAGGCTTTTCAAATCAATCAGGGCAAGGCCTGCGGCGAGGATTCTTCCACAGTTAACCTCGTAGTCTGCAAAGCGGGCGGGAATTCTAAGTTTATTAAGGGCAAGCAGCCCCCAGAAATTATCCCTGGAGCCAATGACACAATGAATTGTGGAGCAAACATCAGCGTCATTCATAATTTTTCCAAATGAGTTTCCCTCAGGAATCTCTGAAGTAAAATTCAAGAGAGCAACTCCATCAGCATCAAGGAATTGCTTAAAGTCATTGCTAAAGGCATATTCAGCAAAGCGCAAAACAGGCGGCTCATTTCCTACATGAGCAATGCTTTTCATTTCCGGGCCGGCATAAACGCTTATGCCGTCAACTGAGTATATGCCAATCATGTGGCGGAGTAGAGCCATAAGGGCCTCGTAAGGCTTTTTTTGCAGTCCTTGCAGGTAGTCGGCCATATATTTTAACTCTACGATTTCGCGGCCTTCACTCCCTTTTCCGTCACCTATTTCTTTAAGTCTTTCCGCGTAAGCCTGAGCGTGCATGTCATCGCGGAAGAAAACATATCGGTCACGCCCTTTGTCTTTAGCCCTGTAAAGGCAGAAATCAGCCTTTTTAAAAAGCTCATCATAGGTCAGGCCGTTATTGGGGTATACAGCCGCTCCCACGGAACAGCTTAAAGTTATCCCTTCAAAATTTCCCTCAAACTCTTTTTTGATTTGAACAAGCAGTGCCCTGAGTATGCCCCGTAAAATATTTATGTTGACGATGTTATCAAGAATCAGCATGAATTCATCGCCGCCGAAGCGTCCGACAAGGCCATCTTCTCCTATGATTTCCTTAATTTTTTTTGCCGTCCGGCTTATAACCTTATCCCCGGCAAGATGTCCGTACTGGTCATTAATCGGCTTAAAATGGTCCAAATCAAGTATTACCAGGGCAAAAGGATCCGGCAGGGCAGCCTTTATTCTTTGCTCGGCAAAAGAAGTAATTGTTTTCTTGTTGTAAACCTGAGAAAGAGAATCAATCTGCAATTCTTCTATGACAGTATGAGAGTGCTGAACTTCAAGCATGTCTTCATCTGACAAAATTCGTCCGACCATGTAAACATCATCAAGACCATCGTACCTTGTGCCTATGAGGCGCAGTTTTTCTTCGATAGAGCCGGATGTACGGAAGGAACCTTCGAGTCGAGTCAGAACTGAATTTGGATTTTCCGCAATGTCGCTGCAGAAAACATTCAGATTATTTATGCTGTTTTTGGAAACAAGTTTTTTTTCGATGAGAAGATTTTTCCAGTCTTCCAGACGCATTTTATAAAGGACAATTTCCCGTCCCTGGCTATAATAGGCCAGAGTGAACAAATCCTGGGATTTTTGATAGGTAAAGAGATAATCATTTGTAAGTCCCAGGCTTGTATGGATTTTATTATTCTCATCGACCGAAATTCTCGCAAAGTCAATGGCATCGTAAATATCAAAAAGCCGTATACGGGCCAAATAAGGCTCGCGGACATTACGCACGCTGACAAAATTGTAGCGGTACTCTCCGTTGTTTCTCAGCAGGTGAAAAATATCACTGCGGTTGTCTGACTTGTCGTTTTTTCCAGTAACAAGGTCAATGAAGCGTTCTTTTTCGTCAGGATGTACAAAATCAAGAATGTTTTCGCACAAGTAGTCGAAGTAAGTGAAAAAATCCTTTGTCGTATCAGTTTCTACCAGGCGAAAACTTTTTTCCAGCAAGGCACTGCGATTTTTTACTGTTAAAATCATATGTAGGAGACCTCAGCTATATTATACACCAGTTTTAGAAAAAAAACAAAAAAAAGGAACATCACTAAGATGTTCCCGAATATGAGCTATGATGGATTCGAACCATCGACAGCCGCCTTAAAAGGGCGGTGCTCTACCTACTGAGCTAATAGCCCAACTCCAACAAAAGAACTTTAATGAGCTATGATGGATTCGAACCATCGACAGCCGCCTTAAAAGGGCGGTGCTCTACCTACTGAGCTAATAGCCCATGTGTTCATTGCTGAATGAAAAGAATGTTATATGTTTTTTTTATTTATGTCAATAGAAAAGCCTAGTAAAATTGATTTTTTTTGACATAAATTGCGATTTAGCTGCACAAGGCATCCAGAAGGCTCCGGCAGCCCAAGGTTATGTCCTGCCAGGTGGCCTCAAAGTTACCTGTGTACCAGGGGTCAGCCACATCACGGTTGATTTTGGCATATTCAAGGAGGTAGTGGACTTTTCCCTCTGTGTCCTCCCCCACCCGGCGGCGAAGATGACGCTCATTTTCTTCGTCCATGATTATGAGAAGGTCGAATTCATTGTAGTCATCGGGGGTGACGAGCCTTGCCCTGTGGTCGGTGAAGGGGATTCCGTTTTTGGTCAGGGTTTGTCTTGTCCCCCGGTGCATTCCGTTACCAATTTCGTCATAGTCAGTGGCGGCTGAGTCGATGTAAAAATCACGCTCAAGGCCAGCCTGGCGCACATAGTGCTTCATGACCATTTCGGCCATCGGTGAGCGGCAGATATTCCCGTGACAGATGAATAAAATTTTATGCAAAGTTGTCTCCTGTGTTAGGGTATGTAGCATCGTCAGTTGCCGCAGGCAATGGAGCGGCAGCGGAAGTGCGCAAAGCAAGCGAGCACAACAACGCAAGTGCTCGACAACCGCCAGCTTGCGGGCGGTAACGCCTTGATTCTAGAAGGGTGCCTCATCCGGGTTCCGGTTCTGACGGATTTCAAGGCCGGTGAGAGAGGCAATCATGTCACAGTCGGCCTTCTCAAGCTCAAAATCAAAGACCTTTCCATTCTCGACAATTCTCTCCTCCCGAACGCTTTTTGGAAGGGGAATCGCTCCCTCCTGAAGGCTCCAGCGGATACAAATCTGGGCGATTGTACGGCCGTATTTTTTTGAAAGGGTCTGCATCTCGCTGCTTGAGAAAATTTTTCCTGTACCCATGGGGCTGTAGCCTTCCACAAGCATTCCAAGCGAGCGGGAATAATCACAAAGCTCCCGCTGAGCCTGTCCCGGGCAGACCATAAGCTGATTGACCATAGGCTTGATTTTTGCTGTTTTAAGAAGGGCTTCAATGTGGTGCTGGCGGAAATTTGACAGCCCGAGAGCCTTCAATTTGCCCTCGTTATAAGCTTCTTCCATTGCACGCCAGCTTCCGGCATTCATTTCCTGCCAGCAGTCCCGGAATTTGAGAGGATTTGGCCAGTGAATCAAATACAAGTCCAGATAATCAAGCTTCATTTTTTTAAGGGACAATTCGATTGCCTTTTTTGTGGCCTCGTAGCCATGGTCAGCGTTCCAGAGTTTTGTCGTTATGAAAAGCTCCTCCCGCTTTACGCCGCTCTGAGAAAGAAAATCATTGATTGCCCGCCCTACGCTCTCTTCGTTTTCGTAGGCAGTCGCAGTGTCAATATGGCGGTATCCGTTTTTAAGGGCTGAAAGTACAGCATTGTACGCCTCATCGCCGTCCGCACTCTGCCAGGTGCCGAATCCAAGGCAGGGGATTTTATTTCCGTTGGCAAGAGTGTAAGTAGATGTGAGTGAAGTTAATTCCATGACAAAGATTATAGCACAGGTAAAGTGAAAAATGAAAGTTGCTAAAATAAAAACATAAAAAACTCTTTTGCGAAATACTGTAAATTTTTCGTACTACTTGCACAATTTTCTACAATTTGCTAAATTTATTTCGCTTGAGATTGAATCTTAACCGCCTCCTCTGGTTAAGCCTCATGCGTTTTTCTTATCAGGTAGAATTTTTACCGGGAATGGCGTAGTTTAACAATCTTTGCAAAATCAAATCGGCAAAGGAGTAAACTAAAATGCCAAAGTCTTTATTTCAGGAAATCATTTTTACAATCATCATGGTCTTTTTCATGGTCTATGCCCTAATCTGCTACAACATGACCCTGGCCATCGGTGACTTCACCAACGCTGTCATGCTGAATGCCTTCAAAGAGCTTGTAATCATGGGGCCGATCGCAATGCTCCTTGACATGCTGGTCGCAGGCCCGCTGGCAAAAAAATTCACATTCAGGATTTTCAACCCGGCTGAGACAAAGCCAATTTTCATCATACTTTCAATTTCGGTATTCTCAGTAATCTTCATGTGCCCAATGATGAGCCTTGTGGCCACGATTCTTTTCAAGGGCGGACTTTTGCAGAGCGAAATTGTATCAATCTGGATTAAAACGACAATTCTGAACTTCCCAATGGCCTTTTTCTGGCAGCTGTGCTTTGCAGGCCCTGTAGTAAGGCGAATTTTCACTCTTATTTTTGGAAGATAAAAGGATTGAAAGGGAAAAAGAAACCTTTTTAAGGTGTCGTTTTCCCTTTTTTCGTTTTCTGATATACTTTTCTCATGCTAAAACGCTCAGGCTATGCCGATTTACCCCTCCACACTGGTCTTGTCCCAAAGTGGCTCGCCGACAGAATGAAGCTTCTTGGAACTCAAATTGTTGAGTCAATTCTCTTAAATTACGGCAAAAAAGAAGTCCTCACCCGCCTTTCGGACCCACTCTGGTTTCAGTCCCTTGGCTCAGTTTTGGGCATGGACTGGCATTCAAGCGGCATCACCACCAGCGTCATGTACGCCTTAAAGAGGGGAATCAACGAGCGTGCAAGGGAATTCGGTCTTTGTGTTTGTGGCGGAAGGGGAAAATATTCCAGAAAAACGCCAGAGGAGCTATTGTTTCTGGCAGATGCAACAGGTCTGGACGGAGATTCACTTGTAAATGCCAGCCGTCTCACGGCAAAAGTTGACGGAAACGCCCTTCAGGACGGTTTTCAGCTCTACATGCACAATTTCATACTCAGTGATGAAGGAGACTGGGTTGTCGTTCAGCAGGGAATGAACACAAAAAGCCAGACAGCCCGCCGCTATCACTGGTCCTCGGAAAATCTCCGCTCTTTTGTGGAAGAGCCGCATTCCGGAGTCACGGGCGAAAATCAGGGCAAAATCCTGAACCTTACGGCCTCTGCTGCCAAAGAAACAAGGGGCAGCATTCTCTCACTCACACACGAAAATCCCGACAAAATGCTCAGGGAAATCGCAAAAATTACAGGTCAGGACTATGTGAGACAAATGGAATTCGATTTTGAGGGAAGTCACTCCCTAACCCGCAAGGCCCCCGACTTGCAGGAAAAAGAAATTTTAATTCGCAACGACAGGAACCTGGTCATGCCCTCCCGCCATGAAGTCCGCTCAGAGGATGTAGACTTAAAAAGACTGGGAGCAGTCCTTGCCACGGCTTACGAAAGCAACAACCAGAATTTTGAAAGCCTTTTGCTAACACCTGGTCTCGGTCCCCGTACCCTGCAAAGCCTGACCCTGGTAAGCGAAGTGATTTACGGCACTCCAAGCCGTTTTTCAGACCCTGCCCGCTTTAGCTTTGCCCATGGCGGAAAGGACGGACACCCCTTCCCCGTTCCACTAAAAATATACGACGAATCAATTAGGATTTTGGGCGAATCAATAGAAAAATCAAAGCTGGGCTACAATGACAAAAGCGACTGCCTGCGCCGCCTCTACAAGACAGCCCAGGAAATAGAAAGAAAGTGCGACCCAATGGCCGACTTTGAGGCAACTTTAGCCCACGAACGCACCCACAGCAAAGAATGGGGCGGAATGACTTGCGAAGGCGAAGTTTAAATTCCTCACAGAGGCACAGAGGTCACAGAGAAAAATTAGACGCGGATAAACGCAGATACACACAGATAAAAAATAAATAATCCGCGTTTATCTGCGTCCATACGCCACTTAGTGTCGTTTGCGTTAGTAGAAATTATTTACTCACCGCTCACGCGGCTAATGCATCTGCGTCAAAAACTATTCCACAATGCTTCTTACGAATTTAAGGGAAGCAGGCACATCCTTTACGCCTTCGAAAATCAGGTAGGCTTCCGGGCATTCTTTTACGATTCTGGGCAAAAATTCCTTCCAGCCCATGATTCCCTGTCCCAAAGGTGCAATTTCAAGTTCCTCGCCATTTACCACATAGTCCTTTAAGTGGAAGCCACAGATTTTTCCTTTGAAAAGTTTTAGGCAGCTGTCAAAAATTTCCGCCCTTTTTTCGTGGTTTCCGATATAAAGATAATTGTAAATGTCAACGATGAAGCGAAAATTTTCCTGTCCTGGGTCAATTTCATCGGCAAGACGCTTTAGCTGCTCAGGCTTGTACATGCAGTGTCCCCAGGCTCCTTCAAGAGCCATGCAGACACCGGCTTCTTTTGCAATGGCAGGCATGGGAGCAAAGACAGACTTTACTTCCTGAAAAGCCTCTTCTGTTTGATTTTTGGGATTGTAAGTCCATTTGTCGTCATTGTAGCTGCCTGTTTCGGAAGCAACGAATTTTGCTCCAAATTCAGAAGCGTGACGGAGGTGGTCGGCATATTTTTCAGCTCCGGCCTTTACCTTCTCCTTGTTTGAGTGAACGGGGTTAAAATATGCCCCCAAAAGAGGAATCTCAACGCCATGAGAATTAAAGCCCTTTCTGATTTCTGAAACAACAGCATTCGTAAGGGTGCCGGGGTTTCCGTTCTGTCCTTCGACAGCCTTTGCGATTGCCAGCTGAACTCCGTCAAAGCCCCAGTCATGGGCATTTGTGCCAAGCCAGTCAGCAGAACCTTTTCCAATATCATGTGGACGAATTAAAATTTTCATACAAGTATCTCCAGATTATAGTTTTTATGTTCTAAACCCTTTTGCCGACTTCCTCAGTCTGACCAAACTCGCAGATTGCCTCATAAATATTGGCATGTTCCAAAAGCTCAAGGTTTTTTCCGATTTTTTTGTAAATCCTGATTTCACCGGTTCCGTTTCCACCGAGGATTTTAAGCAGGCAGCGTTTTCCCTGGGGCATCTCATAGTCCCTGACAAACATTTCCTTGTCATTGCAGTACAAGTCAATGTCAATGACCATTTTTCCCTTGTGAATGCTGACCGACCAGTGAACTTTTTCCCCTTCAGTTCCGGCTGAAATCTGTGAACAATCATGAATTATGGAGTCTCTTCTGAACATTGAGAAATTATCTACGCTGTATTTTTCTCCGTCGAGAATCAAAGAGGCGCACAATTTACCCTTAAACTCGCCTTCCAGTGAAAAACATGAATTCAGCATGGGCTTTCCGCTTATGATGCTGGTAAGCTTGGAAGAAGAAATATGAAAGTATGGAGAATTTGGTCTTTCTCCCCAGCTTTTGTCTACATAACCGTTAGAAGACTTGGGAAGAACGACATATTCAAGGCCATCAAGATGAATTGAACCGGAAAAGAGCGATTTTAAGCCCACCGGAATCCAAAAATAGCCCTTTCTCCTGTACATAGGGGCAGACTCAATCATGTGCTCGAATTTAAGCTCCCAGTCCATGGAGCCAACGCTGCAAAGAAGTTCCGGCCTTAGTCGCAAGTCCTGAGAAGTAACGGAAACTGAGCCTGAAAGAGATTTTGAACCAAAAATACAGTCCCCTACCTTAAAAACCTCCGCATTTTTGACGAAAGCCATCTGGGATGAAGCCAGGAACTTATTCATTTCCTTTCCTTCTTTGCCAAAAACACCGGCCTTTACTAGGACATAAGAGGGGCGGACATCAAGCTCATCATTTGCATGAGCCGCAGATTCCGTGCCAGCAAGGGCATATTGCAAATCTGATTCGGAAATAGCGAGGCGAGACTTTTGGCTGATAAGAGCAGTCTTTGGAGAAAGGCCTGGATTAACTATATACAACTCAATGAAAAACTTGCGCTCCTGACCGGAGAGTTTACTGAACGCTGAAAAAACATATCTCCACCGCTCAAAACCTGACTGACGCAAACGGCCACGCAGCACATACTGATCGAATCGTTTGTTTGTTTTTGAATTTGCCATATTTCCGCCTAAAAGTCAGCTTAAATTGATTTTAAACTGACTATCTTCTTTGATTTTCGACATATTGAATGACGAACTTTAGGAAAGTACATGTTTTCATGCTTCCTAAAAAGCGGAGACTAAAAGAGCAGAAGCCTTATTTGAGGAATTTATTGAGAGTGTTGTCAATGTCATCTCGTTCAAGGGGAAAGTTCTCGTCGAGATATTCAAGGCATTCTATGCCAGCTCTCTGCACATGCTCAAACCATATTCTGTAAAGCTCAGGTTCTAAATCCTCACTGGGAAGAGGAGCACCCTGAATATCAGAGACCAGCTGACGCATCATTTTTATGCATTTGTCAAATTTTTCGTTTTTCATATCAATCTCCAGAGTTTTTAAGACTAGTTTTATTATAACGGCATACTTACAATTTTTCCACTAAAACCGTCATCTTTCTGAGTTTTTTTACCAGAAAGATAGGCTCTTTTCTTGAAATCAGCAAATTTTTTTTCTGAAAGTCTGGAAGCCAGTGTCTTGAAGGCCATTTTCATGCTTTCAGGCTCAGTGTTTAGAATACCAAGGATTTTCTTTTCCCTGTCTTCATCGCATATGCCGTAAAGAAGTCTTGTCAGTGCAGTGGAGCCCCTTCCCTTCGGGGACTGAGGCTGTATAAAATGGCTGTAGCAGCCCATGACAGCCCGCTCAACGTCTTCTTTCGTAAAATCAAGGCTTGAGGCCTCCCTGATACATTGCTCAAAGACATCGCAAGACAAAAGTGCCGTCGGATCCCTGTATGTCGCAAAAATCATGGCTCCAGACATAGGCTCGGCATTGCAAAATGCTCCGTAAGCTCCGCCTATCGTCCTGATTTTTTCCCACAGGAGATTGTTGGAAAGCCAATGGGCGCAGACTTCCTCCGTATAAGAAGCTTCGTCCTCGTATTTTGAAGCCGCAATACATTCAGCGGCATAACCAACCGTAGAAGAAGTAACGAAACATTCCGAGTTTGGGTCGATTCCATCTTTTCCGCTGATTTTTGTAAGGGCAAAAAAGTCATCGTCGCTGGCTTCCCGTGGAGCTTTCGGCGAACAAAGATTTGCCTTTTTAATGAAAGAAGGAAGCAGAGTCTGCAATTTTTCAAAGCCCGATTTTTCAGCCGTAGCATGAATGAATGCCCCGCCTGATTTTATCTCGGCAAAGATTCTTCTGAAAATAGTAACAATCTCTGAAAGAGGGGTCTCAGAAATTTTCTTGATTGAATAATACTGACTCAATCCGTTCCAAATTTCATCGACGGCTGTTTTTCTTGAGCAATTGCAAAGAACCCTGTTAGAGACAAATATGTGCCCGTCAGGAATTACTGATGACTCAAAATCATTTTTTGCTTCGGTAATCAAGTCCAGGATTCGCCTGTCATCTGAAAAATCCGTTCCGGTAAGGCAATCAAGCAGGAGCTGCATGGCATTTTCAGCCTGCTCTTCCAGCGTTGACATTCTGAAAATTATCCAGTCCCGGCGAATCCAGTTATATTTTTTGAGGAGAGCTTTTGCATTTTCCGTATCAGGACCTTCCATAGTAAGGAGGTTTACGCCGATTCCACCTGTATGAAGGGCACACTCTTCAGCCGCTTTCGCCCAGTCCAGATTCTTCCAGCCACACTCAGTGACACAGGCCGTAAAAGCCGGAAGAAGAGGATAGTCAGACGGAGCAAGAATATCGGCAGGAAAACCAATGTCAAAATAAATAATACCGTTAGTATTTTCCTCATTTTTTATGAATGGAAGGGAAGACTTGTCATAGCCGGGCAAAAAATCAATCTCAGTGTGAACCCGGTTCATTATCGGCCGGCCGTCTACAATGAAATCAGCAGGTTTTAAGTGGGGAAGACAAGAATCATCGTCATCACTTTGCTGGAAAGCATGAAGCTCCTCGTTTTCTTTTCTTATTGAATCGATTGATGAAGTGGCCAGGTAAGTTTCAATTCTTTTTTTCTCCGCCATATCCCGCTTTTCGGAATAATCCTTACAAGGAGTGACTACCACAAGGGAGCGGCTTTTGTTATCCAAAAGGAGTTTTTTCAGAAGATTCGGAAGATAAGCCGGATCATTTTCAATTTTACTTTTTATTTCATCGAGGTGAGAACGCAGCCGTATCTGATTTTCAATGCCGTCACCATAAAGCCAGCCATAAATAGGACGAGCCATAAGGGAAATAGCGAAGGGGCCGTGTCCGCGTTTGATTTCACGATGGGAAAATTCAAGGGTCAGCAAGGTTGACTCTATGTCTTTCTGCGAGATACCCTTTTCGGAAAGCTCTTTTATAGTATCCAGGACAAGTTTTTCAACTTTTTTTTCGTCGCCTTTTTTTACTCCTCGAAGACCTACAGTCAATACAGATGGATAAATAGAAGAAAAAAGTCCGCTCTGAGGCGCAATATCTTGGCCAAGATTACTTTCGAGAAGAGCTTTCTGCAAGGGAGAGCCGTCGTGATTGCACAAAATGCCGGTCAAAACCACCTTTTCAGTGGCAGAAATGGCATTGTCTGAACGACCAACCAACCAGTTTACGAGAACAGTATTGTCTTCCCCTCCATCTCCGCTCGGCCCCTGCTCATAAAGGACAAAAGGCTCTTGACTTTCTTTAGGAGTAACAAGAGACAAGAAATCATCAAGTCTTTTTTTCCTTGTTTTTTCAGAGACATCAAGGCCTGGGAATTTTTTTTCAAGTCTGGTCAGGAAATTCTCCTGCAAAAAATCAAGCTGCTCACAAGTAGGAATATTTCCATGCAGAAAAACAAAACAATTGTCAGGTCTGTACCATTTTTTGTGGAAGGCAAGAAAATCCTCATAAGTGACATCCGGGATTTCAAGAGGATCTCCGCCAGAATCTTTTTCATAAATCGTACCTTTTAGCAGACTGGTAAGGGCGAGGTCAGCGGCAACAGACTCAAATGAAGAATAGCTGCCCTTCATTTCATTGTAAACAACCCCTTGAATCGAAACCTTGCCTTCATCATCTACTTCAAAGCGGTGTGCTTCCTGCATGAATATTTCTTTGTCAAGCCTGGGAAAAAAAACAGCGTCTCCATAAACAGACATCAGGTTAAAATAATCATTTTTGGCAATGGAACTTGCCGGATAAACCGTCTTGTCGGAATATGTCATTGCGTTCAGATAAGTCTTAACGCTCTGGTTCGACATTGTAACGAAAGGGTCTTTTAAAGGGAATTTTTCTGAACCACAGAGAACCGAATGTTCCATGATATGGGCAATTCCTGTGGCCTTGGTATTTGGAGTGCGGAAAGAAAATGCAAAAAGATTTTCCGCGTCATCATTCAGCATGTGAAAAACTTCCAGCCCAGTCTTAAGATGCCTGAGATAAATTCCAGTCGAATGATAATCAGGTATTTCAAAAACGTTCAGGACTTCAAAATCTTTGTACTTCTCACCTTTTTTTAATATATTACACATAGAGTTCATCATCTCTTCCTTTTATGTACAATTTTCCATCTTCATGTGCCCGACGCAGGCTTGCAAAAAAGGCAGATGTCGCCTTTTCACAGTCACTTTTCCGCATGGGATGAAGGAATTCCTCGGTTTCAAGGATTGATTTTCTTCGGTTTTCAGATACATTACTGAGAATCTTATTGCGGAAATCTTCTTTTTTCGTGGCGATAAGGTAGGCAATTTCTTCCTCATCCATATTATGAAGCTTGTCCTGAATAAAGCGGTCGTCCGCATTGATTATATCCTCGGCAGTAAAAAGCCTTTCCCGCAAGTCCTCGCCTAAGGCCGAATCCTCTTCTGCAAGATTATTAAGGATTCCTTCCTCAGCTTCAGGTGACATACGCTTGAGAATCTGAGCAAGAACATTTTTTCCGTCAATAGAGTCTGATTTTGAGCTAGCGAGGTGATTCATTTTTTCCTGCATTGCCTTGTCAACCCGCTGCACGATTTCTGGTGAAATTCTCGTGAGTTTTGCCAGACGCATCACCACATCTTTTTTATCCTCATTTTCGAGGCCATTTATGAC
>DGTW01000106.1:7179-8684 GCA_002393835.1 Treponema sp. UBA4326 | reverse complement strand
GAAAAACTCAGTTCTCATGGAATAACGGAACCAAGCTCCGTTCAGTCTCAGGCAATTCCCGAAATCATAAAGGGCACTTCCCTTCTTTTCCAGAGCGAAACAGGAACAGGAAAGACACTGGCCTACCTTCTTCCACTTTTGCAGAATGTCGAAAGCTGTGACAATACAAAAAAAGAGGTCAAAATTGTAATCATTTCTCCAACAATCGAGCTTGCCTCGCAAATAAAAAGTCAGGTTCAGATGGTAACTGACTCAAAGGCAGCCCTCTTGGTTGGCGGTGCACCGATAAAGAGGCAAGTGGAAACCCTTAAAGAAAAGCCTCTAATCGTAATTGGAGGCCCTGCCCGCCTGCTGGAGCTCTTTCATCTCAAAAAACTAAGGCTGGACGGAGCAGCGGCAGTGGTTCTCGATGAGGTCGACCGTCTTCTCGCAAAGGAAATGCAGGAAGACACGCTGGAGCTTATTTCTGCCCTTAAAAAGGACATTCAGCTTATTGCCGCCAGTGCCACAATCACCCAGAGCACCCAGAAAACACTGCAGGCAACGAGAATTAAGCAAAACGGCACTACAGAAAGCGACCTCAAAACTCTCTTTTTGCCGCCAGAAGACGTTCTCAGAAAGAGAATCACCCATCTGGCCCTTTATTCCGAGACAAGGGATAAGATCGACACCCTCAGGAGCCTTCTCAACGCTGAAAAGCCCCAGAAAGCGCTTATTTTCACATCAAAAATAGACCAGGTGGCCAACATCGTCGTAAAACTCAAGTTCAAGAACATCGAGTGCTATGCCCTCACCGCAAAAACAGACAAGGTTGAGCGGAAGGCAACCATTGACAAATTCAGGAGCGGTAAAATCAAGATTCTCGTCACCAGTGACCTTGCGGCCAGGGGCCTGGATATCCCTGACATCAGCCATGTAATACAAATGGACATGCCCAGCGACGATGACTTTTTCATTCACAGGGCAGGAAGAACTGCGCGAATGGGAAAAACCGGGGTCAACATCGTAATCGGTGACGGATATGAAATGCGGAAATACGCCGCCATCGAAAAGAAACTCAAAATCACCGTATATCCGAGAATGCTCTACAAAGGAAAACTGATTGATCCAAATGAAGTAAACAAGGAAAATTCCTCACAGAGCCAATGAGAGCACAGAGTTTTTCTTATCTGTGACCTCTGTGCTCGCCGTGAGAAATTCCTAAATTATTGAACTACATATATATTTCATGCTATACTACTCAATACATTTCAAAAAATGAGGTTTCCTTGTGTTTCTAAAAAGTCTTGACATATTCGGATTTAAATCATTTGCCGACAAAACCCATGTGGAATTTGCCGACGGCATTACAGCCCTTTTAGGCCCAAACGGCTGCGGAAAGAGCAATGTCGTCGATGCCGTAAAATGGGTACTGGCGGAGAACAAGGCCAAGAATCTCCGCGCGGACACAATGGAATCAGTAATTTTCAACGGAACTGAGACCCGTCCGCCCCTTAACATCGCTG
>DGTW01000106.1:0-7103 GCA_002393835.1 Treponema sp. UBA4326 | reverse complement strand
AAAACGGTCTCCTCCCCCTCGATGACACTGAAATCGCACTCAAACGCCGTCTCTACCGCTCGGGTGAAAACGAGTATTACATCAATAACCGTCAGGTAGGCCCAACTGAAGTCCGCCGTCTCTTTATGGACACTGGTGTCGGTAAGGCAGCCTACTCCGTCATGGAACAGGGTAAAATCGACCAGATTCTTTCAAGCAAGCCAGAGGACCGCCGCTATCTTTTTGAGGAAGCAGCAGGAATCTCACGAAGCAAGGCTGAGGTTGCCGAAGCAGAACGCGAACTTGAACGCACACGGCAGAACCTGGCTCAGATTGAAGTCGCCCTTGCGGAGAACAAACGAAGCTACGAGACCCTCAAAGTCCAGAGCGAAAAGACTATCAAATACAGGGCACTCAAAGAGGACATCTTCAACTTCGAGCTTGACATTCAGCTCCTTAAATTAAAGGATTTCGTACAGAATCAGGCCCGGCAGACTCAGGCAAAAGAAGAAATTGCAGAAAAACGAAATGCAGTTCAGGCTGAAATCGATGAGATTTTAAATACTCTCACAGAAAACAGCGACAAAATCAAGGAACTTCAGGCAAAGATGGGCGAGCTTCAGATGGAGCTTGTCCGAATTCAGACCGAAAAGACCAACAAACTCGACCAGCAGAAGCTCTTGAACGAACAGGCCCGTACAATCCGGGAGAAAATCGGCACCCTGGAGCTGAAAGCCCGCTCTATTCAGGAGAGAATCGACGAGCTCAACGAAGAAATTTCTGATCAGGACGCTGACTTACACGCAAAAACCAAACAAATCGAGGAAGTCAAGCAGAATATTGATTCATTCGTAAAGAACATTGAGTCATCACAAAACCAGATCAGCTCAAACGAGCAGAAAATCACCGGGAGCGAGGAAGAAATCAAGAACCTCGACGCCCAGCGGGAAAATTTCCAGAAAGAGCTTGAGGCAATCACAGAGGATATCGTTACCGAGCTTGACGCAAAGCTAAAGGACTCAGGATTCTCCAGCGCTGCCAGCAAAAAGGCAAAGGAAGACCTGGATTCTCTTGTCGGAAAGCTCAAGGTTTTCGCAGAAGGCCGCCGCAACATTTTCAGCGACTACGCATCCCTTAAAGGTCATTCAAACGAAGAAAACGAGACTTTCGCAAAGGACGCAATCAAGGCACTTGATGAAGTCGCTTCCCTCGTAAAGGAAATCGAAGGTGCGGTTCAGAATTATTCTGAGACAGTTCCTGCTTTCATCGATGAATTCCTTTCCCCGGAAGGTATCATCACAAAAAAACGAAACATCGACCGCAATATTCAGGAGAATTTGCAGAAAATCGCCACAATCCGTGAGCGAATCGACGGATACAAGGCAGAGAACATCCTTCTCATCGGAAAAATCAACGAGTACAAAGAAACTTTAAGCCAGCTTCGCATTTCTGAGGCTCAAATGCAGCAGCAGATTTTCAACGCCAAGCAGACCGCAGACTTATTAAAGCGGAACCTTGTCAGCGAGCAAAATGCCCTAAGGCAGAACGAGCAGGACTTGTATCTGGAGCAGAAAAATCAGGAAGACATGGAAGAGCGCATTTCCGATTTGGACGAGGCTCTCGGCGACATCGAGCGCCGTGGCCGTGAATGTGCCGAGACTATGGGCAACCTTGACGAAGAAATCAAGAGATGCAACACCAGTGTCAGCGGCAAAAAGAACGCCCTGGACAAAAAACGAGAGGAACAGCAGAAATATCAGGCTCAATACGAGCGTCTAACCCTTGACCTGGTCACCAGCGAGAACGACATCCGCAACATCAAGCAGAACTTCATCGAGACCCATTCCCGTGACCTCATGGAATTCGAAGAGCGCATGTACAAAATCAACACGCCTTCAGCAGTTTTGCGAGAAAAGCTCTCTGACGCCCGAAAAGCCCTGGCCGATTTGGGTTCCGTAAACCTTATGGCCCCGGAGGAATTCGGCGAGCAGAAAGAGCGATACGAGAAGTTGCAGGCTAGTTTCGACGACACCAACAAGTCTCTCGAAAATCTTTTGCGCGTATCAGAAGAAATCAAGTCGAAATCAACGGAAATGTTCATTTCGACCTATAATAAAATCAAGAAGAACTTCCATAATATGTTCCGCCGTCTCTTTAACGGTGGCCGTGGCGAGCTTCGTCTGACAGACCCGCAGAATGTTCTCACATCTGGTGTCGACATTTACGCCGAGCCGCCGGGAAAGAAACTTCAGAACATTGCCCTCCTCTCTGGTGGCGAAAAGACAATGACGGCTGTCGCCCTTCTCAGCGCGACATATCAGGTTCGTCCTTCTCCATTCTGTCTTTTGGACGAGATTGACGCAGCCCTCGACGACAAGAACGTAACGAGTTTCGTACATACCTTGCGTTCTTTTGCAAAACTTTCTCAGTATATCGTCATCACCCACAACAAAAAGACCGTTATGGGAGCCAGCACAATGCTGGGAGTTACCATGCAGGAGTCCGGCGTAAGTAAAATCGTCACAATCAGCCTTGATAAGTCGATTTCCAGCGATGACTCATTCGACGAGACAGAGGAATTCATCGAGGAAGATGTACCGGAAGAAGAAGGCATTGTCCTTCCTCCTCGTCCTGAGCCACGAATTCACAATGCTGACGGAACGATTACCGACCCTGTAATCGAAAAGTACAACGAGGAGCAGAAAGAGGCCGCAAGAAAGGCAAGGGCCGAGGCCAAGGCTGCCAAAGAAGCTGAAAAAGCGGCTGCGGAAGAAGCAAAGGCTGAAGAAACAAAAGACTCAGGAGAAAAGTCAGCTGAGTCAAACTAGCCATCCTTAAAAAAAAGGCGGCCAGGCAGAAAAAAGGAGAATGAATCTTGGATTTTGAGGAAATAAAAGACACTTTTTCAGATTTCGCTCACGAGAAGCCTCTTTTGCTCGCGGTAATCTCGATTATCGTCGTCTTATTTTTCGCAGCCCTCGTAGTCCTTATGATTCAGACTGCCCCAGAAAAAAAAGAAGTCCTCAAGGAGCCGGAGCCATTCACAGCTGATTCCCCAGTTCTCATTCCTGATCCGCCGGACATCGAAAAGGAATATTATCCCAGCCGAATCACAGAGAACCAGTGGTCAAAAGACGAAGTAAAAAAATGGTTCACTTTCCCGGAAGACGACACGATGAAAGAGCTTGAAAAAGCCAATGACAAAATCGTGAATGACATACTTGACGCTGCCCCATAAACCGAAAAAGAGAGGTCTTAACCGTGAAAGCAAAAAAATCTTTCCTAAAATCAGCAATTTTCTCTTTTCTTTCAATTATTCTCCTTTCGTGCGGCTCGACAAATGTAAGTCAGGAGCCAGAAAGCCCAAGCGTTGAGGAAGCAAGCCAGTCTCCCCTTCAGGAAGAGCTTCCGCAAGAAGCAAAAAATCAGGAAAATCTTCAGGAAAACAAGGCAGAGGAAAATCAGGCAGACCTTGGGCTTGAACAAAGCCCCTTTCTGCCAGAAAATCTGGAAAATTCTGAAAATCAGGAAAGAAATCAGCCTTCATTAGAGAATGAAAATCCCCAGATAAATGAAAATATCGCAGAAGAACTTGCTGAAGAAAAATCATCGGAAGAAGGCTCTACAGAAGAAGCGGCAGATAAAAGTGAAATAAATACTTCAGAGGGAAATTCTTCAGACTTCGACCAAAATGGCAACGACGAAGACGGGATAAAGAGTCAGGAAGACGAAGCCAAAGCCGAAGCTCCAAAGGACGAAGAGGATTTTACAGAAAAAGTCAGCGACGAAGACTCGTATTTGGCCAAGGAAACGGGAAATGCCCCAATGACGGACGAACGAGGCAAGATTTCTGACTATTTTATTTTTGATGAGC
The DNA here is from genome assembly GCA_002393835.1 of Treponema sp. UBA4326. Lineage (GTDB taxonomy): Bacteria > Spirochaetota > Spirochaetia > Treponematales > Treponemataceae > Treponema_D. Next base: position 3,250 of record DGTW01000106.1, on the reverse strand, counting down.
CAGAAGTCCTTGTTCACGATTTGCCGGAAACTCAGGAAGAAGAAAAGAAGGAAGAGCCCCAAATATTGCAGGATTCTGAAAAAACTGAACACGCAGAAGATTCAGTGAATACAGTGATTTCAGAAAATTCAGAAAATACGCCTCAAATAAATCAGGAAAAGATAAGCGAGCCAAATTTCTCTGTAGCTACTGCAGAAAATTCTCTTTCAAAGGCCCCGATAGTGCCATCAAAAGAAGCAGGCGGCGAAGTAAAAGGTGAAAATCAGGCTTCAAAAGAGGAAATTCCTTTGACAGAGGAAAAAAAGCCAGAAGAAACAGAAAGCATAATGCCCTCTCGCTCGGTCACTGTCAAAATCAACCAGTATCTCGATGTAACCTATCCCGGAAAAGGCTGGACTTACATTGGCGAAGAAAATAAAAAAGACATTTTCAACTATTTCGGACGAAAACTTGCGGCTAAAAACACGACTTTCTCTCTCCGCGCAAAAAAGGCTGGAGAAACCTTCCTTCATTTTTACAAAAATGATGCCCTTACAGGCGAGTATATTGACGATTACCTGAAAGTCACAGTTGAGGACAAAAAAAGCACTGGCCGGGTAAAAGCTCCTTCTTATGCAGATATAGTTCCGGCAAAGCCCCAGAGACGAATTGACAGGGCAAATGAGACCTTAAATCAGGAAAAAAACATGTCTCTTCCCGAAAATGAGGCAAAATCACCGGAAAAGACTCAAGCAACAAAAGGAAAAAACACAGATTCTGAAAGAGCCAGGAATTCAAAAACTGATGACGGCAAAAAAGCAGAAACAAAGAAAAACGAGACAAAAAATCAGCAGGAATCTTCTCCGAGAGCCACTGCGGCAAAAAATACAGCGGCGAATCTCTCTTCTACCCCTCTTTCTAATGTAGAAAGCGACATAAAAACCGTAATTCAAAATACTGAAGGAAAGAACAGCGAAAAAACGACAGCTGGGCAATCTAGCCAGGAAGCAAGGGCAAATTCAGAGCCAAAAGCAAAAGAAAATACAAGAAAGCAGCCTGAAACAGAGCCTTCGATAATCAGTCCAATATCGTCGGAAAGTGAAATCACTGTCGATGAAAGCAATCCTGTCTTAATGGAAAGAAGTTCACAAAGCCGGCTCGAAGGAGACAGTGACGAATCGCTTCTGGAGAAAGCAAAAAAGGATTTTGCGGACAAAAAATATGCAGATGCCTTGAGGGAGGCCGAGGAATATTACAACAATGCCTCAACTCGCCTGGACGAAGCTCTTTTCCTTCTCGGACAAATCTCCGAAAGCAACAGCAATGTAAAAGACATTCGCTTTGCCGTGGACTCGTACGATATGCTGGTAAAACGCTTTCCCGCAAGCAAATATTGGAAAGAAGCAAAACAACGCTCAATTTATTTAAAGAGATTCTACATAGACATTCGGTAAGTTGAAAGTTGAAAGTTGAAAGTTGAAAGTTGAAAGTTGAAAGTTGAAAGTTGAAAGTTGAAAGTTGAAAGTTGAAAGTTGAAAGTTGAAAGTTGAAAGTTGAAAAATTAAATTTAAAAATATAAGGAGTTTTTTTATGAAGAAGCTTGTTTCGATTTTGTTTGTTGCGGGGGCGATTCTCTTTTCTTCCTGTTCCATTCAGCAGGATCATTATTCTAAGAGGACAGTATCGGTTTCTGGCACTGGAAGCGTAACAGTGGAGGCGGACACAGCCACTATCATTCTTTCGGTGATTACAAAGGGCAAGGATGTTGCCGAGACTTCCGCCGAGAACGCCCTCAAGATGACAGCCGTTCAGGAAGCAATTAAAGCCAAGGGAATTCAAAAAGAATGTATCTCAACCCAAAACTATTCTGTATTTCAGGAAAGCCACTACGATAACAAGAGCGGAAAACAGGTCTATGATGATTACCGTGTCACAAATCAGGTGAAAATTCTTGTCAAAAAAATCGGCATGGCAGGAGAAATCATCGACTTGGCCCTTAAATCTGGCGCAAACCAGCTTTCTTCCCTCACATACGGAGTAACAGACACTGAAATCGCAAAGAAACAGGCCCGCTCTCTGGCAATCTCTCAGGCTCAGGAAAGCGCAAACCTTCTTGCAGGGGCAAGCGGGGCAAAGCTTGGAAAAGTTCTCTCTATTTCGGAACATTCTGACTACTCATACCCAAGGGCAAGGCTTATGAAGGCTTCGGCTGTGGCAAACGCTGACATGGCGCTCGAAGAGGCGGCTCCTACTCCAATTTCTGGCGGCTCTTCAACAGTCACCATTACCGTAGATGCTGTCTATCAGTTGAGATAAAATAAAAAAAACAATAGAATAAAAGTAAGAGGAATTTTTCAAATGCTTGATTATCGATTTATTAAAGAACATCTTGATGAAGTCAAAAAGAATATTTCTGACCGAAACATGGTCGCAGATGCAGATCTCGTCGTAAAACTCTTTGACGAGCGCACTGCCCTCACCACAAAATTGCAGGCCCTGCAGCAGAAGCGAAATGAAAATGCAGCAGCAATGAAACAGAAGCTCGATGCTGACACTCGTGCAAAATACATCGAGGAAGGCAAAAAAATAAAGGATGATGTTACCGAGGCAGAAAAGGCCCTTGCCGAGGTTGAGGCAAAACTTGACGAGGCCGGCCGCCAGATTCCTAACATGCACCACCCTGATACACCAATCGGAAAGCTGGACACCGAGAACCTTGAGGTCAAAAAAGTCGGCACTCCACGAAAATTCGATTTCCAGCCAAAAGACCATGTAACTCTTGGCGAAGAGCTGGACATCCTCGACTTCGACCGGGGAACAAAGGTCTCTGGCCCGAAATTCTACTATCTTAAAAATGAAGCCGTTTTCCTGGAACAGGCTCTGATTATGTACGCCCTCAACATTCTCCGTAAGCATGGCTTTACCCAATTCATTACACCGGATGTGGCAAAACAGGAAATCTTGCAGGGTATCGGCTTCAACCCGCGCGGAAACGAGTCTAATGTTTACTGTATCGAAGAAGAAGGAACCTGTCTGGTCGCAACTGCAGAAATCACTCTTGGCGGCTACCACTCAGGGGAAATTCTGGATAAATCTTCACTTCCCCTCTTCTACTGCGGTCTCTCTCACTGTTTCCGCCGCGAGGCAGGTGGTGCCGGTCAGTTCTCAAAAGGACTTTACCGCGTTCACCAGTTCGACAAGGTTGAGATGTTCGTCTACTGTCTTCCAGAAGAAAGCGACAAAATCCACGAAAAGCTCCGCCTCATTGAGG
>DGTW01000067.1 GCA_002393835.1 Treponema sp. UBA4326 | reverse complement strand
ACGACTTTTTGGGCTGAGGGGGCGACTGTTTCCTTTGAAAGCAAGGGGCGGGGAGGTCGTCTGAATGACCCTTTTTCGACCCAGGTTGTGAATCAGTCAAAAATTGAATCTCGTTTTCCAGGCTGGCGTGATGTAACTGGCGCGCGTGACACTTATCCCGGTGGAACGGATGCCTACATGTTTGGAAGCATGTTCGCTTCATATCTTCAGGAAACTTACGGAATGAGCAAGTATGCCGAATTCTGGAAAAATGCCGGCTCTCGCCTTACGCCGTCTTTTGTCGCAGGCGTTTTTGAAAAGACTTATGGAATGTCGATAGGGAATGCATGGGATGATTTTGAAAAGACTCTTGATGTAAGGTCTGCAGAAAAAAATGCCGCTGTTCTTTCACACAAAAAATCCATTGTCTCGACTTTTGATGCCTTTTTTGACCGGGAAAACATGGAGACGAAAATCGCTTATTTTGATTCGGCTTCCTCGGCTTTGAGGCTTTTGCTTTTAGATTCGGATGGCAGGGTGAAGAAAAACAAAAAACTGCTTTCTGTTACAAATCTCACCCGCCTTGCCTTTTCTCCTGATGGTGAAAAGCTTACCCTCAGCCGCAATATTGAAAAAAAGAATTCAAAATCTGTGCTTGCGGTATACGACATCAAAAATGGAAAATACGTTCAGTACAATGAAAGTGGCGTCCGTGATTCTTTTTTTGCCTGGTCAAAAGAGAATCCATCGCTTGAATGTGTGCGTTTTGAGGGTGGAAAGGCGGCTTTTTCTTCACCGCTTCTTTTAAAGGCTGATGAAGTTCCTTTTAGTCCTGTTTTTGTGGATGAAAACTTGTGCGCTTCGATTGTAAAGGACGGCCTTTCCTGGAAAATTCGTTTTTTTGATGCTGAAAAGGTTTTGTGTGAATACGATTTTTCTTCTATTCCCGGAGCAGAAGGTGCTGAGCCTGGAAGCCTGATTCTTCATAGGCTCCATGCGGTTGATTCTGATTCAGATTCTATTTTCTTGAGTTTCAGCTGGGCGGAACTTGGAAGGGGTGGAAAAATGCTTTCCCGTGCCGGTTTCCTGAAAATCGAGCGCGATTCCTGGCGGGCTGAAGCCTTTCTGCAAAAAGAAAATTCCTTTGCGGGCGTGACGGACTGTATTCCTGCTTTCAGTGCGGCAGAATGTCTTTCAAATGCCACTTTAGATTCTTCTGATGATGAAAAGTCTTTTCCTCTTTATGCGATTTTTGCCGAATATGAGCAGAATCCCCTTTGTCAGCTTGAAATGAAGCCTTCGGATTTTGAAAATGTAGAGATAGCTCCAAACATCTTTGACCGTGCGAAGCCTCAAACTGCTTCTTCTGAAAAAAAATCAGACGGGCAAGTCATTTCAGGCAAAGAATCTTATGAAATTTCCTATAATCCTTTCCGTTATTACCGTCGTGGAATTTTTTTGCCCCTCCTTGGCATCGTTGAATCTTACAGCCACGACTTCAAAAAGGATTCAAGCACGATTCCTGGCTTAACTTTTGCTTCGACAAATCCCTGGGGTGACAGGCGTTTTGATTTTTCCGCAGGCTACGACCCCTTTTACAATCTTGCGGGCTTGAAAACTCAGTTTTCCGGCGGAGATAATTCTTTCAAATATTCGCTTACCGGCACCTGCCTTTTTGACAAGGACGGCTTCATGCAGAATTATGACAGCCTCCAGCTCACAAAATATCTCTGGCGAGGAAAGGTCTCCTATTTCGCAGCTGGAAGTCAGGGAAGTTTCCTCTACGGTCGTCAGATTGTTGACTCAAAACTTTCAAAAGGGCGCGATGACTCCATCGGAAAGAGCCTTGATGCCCTTGCTTTCGTCCAGTTCTCGAATGTGCATAAAGTTTCACCTGAGCCTTATTATTCAGCGGGATTTTTGCTTCAGCCTTTTATTCTTGCTTCATGGCGTGACAGTGAAAATCGCATCTCAGCCGAAAAGTATGTCAATGCGGGCGCAAAAGCACAGCTTCGCTTCCCGATTTTCATCCCCTTCATTTTTACGGCTCAGCTTTTTCCGAACAAGGATTATGCCGCCTCAGCAAGTCTTACCGCGATTCTCGCTGATTTTGAGATTCACAAGGGAATCCCTGCAGTCTCCCTCTTCATTCAGAGAATCGTTCTGAGCGCAAGTTACAGCGGAAAACTTTCTTATAACCATGATGAATTGTGGGACATAAATCGAACTGGCGAAATCCTTAAAAACGCAAAAAAATCCGACTATTCCGATGCGATTCAGCTTTCAGGCGATTTGTACCTTTCCCCGAACACCGGTTTTTTTACAAACGGCAATTACAGCTTTTCTTTGGGCTACAGCGTAATTTACCGTCCGAACCCCACAAAAAAAGAAAATAGTCTGGCCTACGGAATTACAGCTGCGGTAAATTTCTAAAAAAAAATGCAATTTTCAACTTTCAACTTTCAACTTTCAACTTTCAACTTTCAACTTTCAACTTTCAACTTTCAACTTTCATCTCGCTCCATTTGAAGAATCTGGGTGCTTTGTGGTCAATCCACCATTTTCCTGCAAAAAAGCCATTGTCGTTCATGACAGGCGTCACGAAAATCACTTTGGCTGGGTTTTCCGTGTCGTATTCAAAGACATTTGATTCCCAGTCTTTTTTTCCGGCTATGCTTTTTGTACATTCAAATCCTGCCTGCTTATCGACCGGCGTGTATACGGAAAAGCGGTATTTTCCGGGGACCAGGTTCAAATGCATGGCCATTCCGCCGTCAAGATAGAGCTGATTTTTGTAGCGGTTTACAACATTTGGAATCGTAGCCCATTCGTAAGTCGCCTTGACCTTGCTCTTGCTTACATCATTTCCCTTTTCGTCTTCAATCCTCATAAAACATCGCACATAGTTGAAGTCGGTCTTGTTTTCCGGACGATAAATTATGAGTTCCCAGGGATTGTGCCTGATTTTGCCCGGCTCTGAGTCAGCGGTCACAGGAAGGAGAGAGAAAATCGAAAAAAGCAAAAGAAAAAGTTTTTTCATTTATGCGAATATGATGCTGCTTTGTTTTTTTATTCTCTCCAGATAAAACTCAATGAAAGGTAAAAAAATCAAGAACAAGTCCTGAATTACATTTACAATCATGAAATTCTCGAAGTCATATACAACCCAGAATAAGATGTCTATGGCAGTGGCAATTTTCATTTGAGCCGCAGTCTTTGCCTTAAAAATACATATCGTAAAAACAATCAGGCTTATCGCCGGAATATAATCAGTAAATTTTAATGTGAAAAGGGCTGCCGACGAAAAATTTTCGGCAAGAAAATAATTTACTATAAAAGTCATCAGCGTTCCCAAAATGCAAAAAAGTGCAATAACCTTCATTTTCGGTTTTTCAGAGCGGTCGTTATATATGTCGCGCAAGATGGTGAAGGCATTTATGATTACTGAACTCCAGCAGAAGCCAAGGGCATAGACAATAAGGTTCAATGACATGCTGAGCAGACGAATGACAATATAATCATGTTTTTTTATAAGGAGGGATGAATAAATAAGAAGCAGAAAATTTACGACTGCCACACAGTTTGTCAATATAAAAAGGAAACTTGTATTGTTCAAATTTACTCCGATGGAATATCGCCTATCTTTCGATACTTCCTGCCATTCGCAACAAAATTTTTGCTGATGACAGTTTCTTCAACCAGAACGAGTTTCTGCCCCATGGCTTTTCTTATCTCTTCGGCAAGGTAATAGGCTTTTTCCCGTGAAATATCCATCAGAATTATCTGATATGACTGTTCCTGAACGATTGTCTTGTCAGGCAGAATATGCCCGCCAAGGTCATTTTTCAGGATTGTAAAGCCTGTCAGATTGTTTTTTCCAAGGAGAGCCCCGATTTTTTTGAAAATCTCAGCATCTTTTGCCTCATCACTTTCATTGTAGTCTGTTGGAACGAAAATATAATAGCAGGTATTGTTCAAATCGAAGATTTTCTGGCCAAACTGGTACATTATGGCCGTAATTGAGGTTGCAAGAGCGAGTATCGACGGAAGCAAAAGCAGCAGATAGACATTTATTTTTTTATTTTTTTTGTTTTCTTCCATAAGCCGGACGATTCCTTATAAACACGGAAATTATAGCATTATACTGAAATAAATGAAAGATTTTCCGTTAGCGTACTTTTAATTGTGATAAATCTATGCTTTTAATAAAAAACCTAGTAAAATTCTAGGTAAAAGCACTTCTCAATCCGGGCGAAAATCTCTATAATTCTTTCTATGAATAAATTCCGAAATGACTTTCCGCTTTTTAAGGCGATTGATGAAAAAAATTCTGTGGATAACTCAGGCCTCGTTTATCTGGATACGGCGGCCACGGCTCAGCGACCCTACATCGTTTTGAACGCGATGACTCATTTTTACGCTACCCAGAACGCAAATCCCCTTCGCGGGCTTTATTCTTTGAGCGAGCGGGCGACAAAGGCTTATGAGGATGCGCGTGAAACCGTGGCAAAGTTCATCAACGCTCCGTCCGCAAAAGAAATCATCTTCACGCGGAATACTTCGGAAGGACTCAACCTCATCGCCAACACTTACGGCATGGCTAATGTGAATGCGGGGGATGAAATCGTCATCTCAATCATGGAGCATCACTCAAACATTCTCCCCTGGCAGTTTATCCGTGACACAAAGGGAGCAGTCTTAAAATTCATGTATGTGGATAAGGAGACCGGCGAGATTCCCGAAAGCGAGTACGCAAAAATCACTCCCAAAACAAAAATCGTCTCGCTGACTCATGTTTCAAATGTCCTTGGAACCACAAACCCAATCAAAAAGATTGCTGAGATTGCCCACAAGAACGGCGCGGTTATGGTGGTTGACGGTGCCCAGTCAAGCCCCCATATCAAAGTCGATGTCCAGGATTTGGGCGCGGACTTTTTTGCCATGAGCGGACACAAACTTTGCGGCCCAATGGGAATCGGTGCCGTCTGGGGAAGGCTTGAGCTTCTAGAAGCCATGCCGCCTTTCCTTCGCGGTGGCGAGATGATTGAGTATGTCACAGAAGAAAGCGCAACATGGGCGGAAGTTCCCCACAAATTCGAGGCGGGAACCGTGAGTGCGGGAGATGCCGTGGGAATGGCGGCCGCAATCCGCTATATTCAGTCGGTGGGCTTGGACACCATAACTGAGCATGACAATGAGCTTGCAGTCCGCCTTATTGAGGGAATGAAAAAAATCCCCCATGTGAACATTATCGGAAACAAAGACGGCCGGAAGCGGTGCGGAATCGTCACCTTTACCGTGGACGGAGTTCACCCCCACGACATAGCCACACTTTTAAGCGGGGAGAATATCGCAATCAGGGCAGGCCACCACTGTGCCCAGCCTCTGGGAGCATATCTCGGCGTTCCAGCAACAGCCAGGGCAAGCCTTTACTTCTACAATACAGAAGAAGAAATCGACGCGCTTTTGAAGAATGTGGCAAAACTCCGTGAATGGAGCGGATTTAAGGACTAGAAAATAATTGTGTTAATCTGTGCTAATCTGTGGATAAAAAATCTGCTTTTCATTAAAATTGACACACTATGATTAAAAGAAACTCAGGCTTTGCCAATTTGACCGCAGGCTATCTTTTTCCTGAGATTGCCCGCCGCCGCCGTGAATACGCTGCTTCTCATCCTGAAGCAAAGATTATTTCTCTGGGCATCGGAAACACAACCGAGCCTCTTTCAAAACATATTGCAGGAGCCATGAGCGACTACGCTCTTGCCCTTGCCACTCCAGCCGGCTATTCTGGCTATGGGGACGAGCAGGGAAATACCGCCCTGCGAGAGAAAATTGCCGAGGTTTTCTATAAAGGCATGGCTGACGCCAGCGAAGTTTTCATTTCTGACGGTGCTAAATGCGATATTGCCAGAATCCAGACTCTTTTTGGCCGTGATGTAAAGGTTGCAGTTCAGGATCCGGCTTACCCGGTTTATGTTGACGGCTCTGTCGTCGTAGGCGCTGCCGGTGAAAATACAGGAAGCGGTTACAAGGGAATAACATACCTTCCATGTACCGAAAAAAACGATTTCTTCCCTGACTTGTCAAAAATCGAGAAAAATACCCTCATCTATTTCTGCTCGCCAAACAACCCGACCGGCGTTTGCGCCACAAAGGAGCAGCTTAAAAAACTGGTTGATTTTGCCAATGCTAACGGCTGCATCATCATTTTTGACGCTGCATATTGTGAATTTATCCGTGACAAAAATCTTCCAAAAACAATTTACGAGATTGAGGGCGCAAAAACTTGTGCAATCGAAGTCAACTCATTCTCAAAACCCGCCGGATTCACAGGCGTTCGCCTTGGCTGGAGCATCGTTCCAAACGAGCTGAAATTTGAGGACGGAAGCAGCGTCAACAAGGACTGGAACCGAGTTATGACGACCCTCTTCAACGGTGCTTCGAACATAGCTCAGGCAGGAGGTCTTGCCGCCTTGGATGAGCAGGGCTTAAAGGACATGAAGGCTCAGGTTGATTACTACCTTGAGAACGGTCACAAAATCAAGGAAACTCTGGACGGAGAAAATTTCAAGGCAATGGGAGTTGAGGCCTATTTCACTGGTAACGGCCCCTATGTCTGGGCAAAATTCCCCGGCAAAAAAAGCTGGGATGTTTTTGATGCCATCCTTGACAAATGCCACATCGTCACCACGCCGGGAAGCGGCTTCGGCCCAAGCGGTGAAAGTTTCATTCGCTTCAGTTCTTTCGGCCACAAGGCTGACATCGAGGAAGCCTGCTCTCGTCTGAGCAAATTCTCTATGTAAAAAAAAAGCCGGGCTTTGAGCCAATCAGCACAAAACCCGGCTTTTTTACTTACAATTCTTTTTTGTAGCCTATGTTGATTTTTACAGCATTCGGCTTGTCGTCTATCAGCTTTCTTACCCCGACTTGCAGCAAAAGGCTTAATTTTCCCTCGTTGACATCAATCTCCGCAAAGGGCATTAGCTTCACGTTCAGCTTGTCCAGTAAATTCTTATCTTCAAGGTCGTTGAAATATTTATCCTCAAAACTTACTGTCGTATTGAAGCCGACCGTGTAATTTCTTTTTCCTGTATGCAGCCTGTCAGAGAAAATGCTGATGCTGGCTCCCATGGTGTCATCAAGCCTGACCATCTTTGAAACGCTTTCTTTGGGCATACTGTAGGCTGTAAGATGCAGCTTTGTCTTTCCAAAGTCAAACCTTGGCTCTATTAAAAGATATATTTCGCTTGGAACAAGGCTTTTTGCAGTCTCCGGGGATTTTATCGGAAGGTACTCAAATCCGTACTGGGCGAAAAGAGAGAATGGCATGGCTTTGTTCCCCAAAAGCAAATCAAGCCCCATGTGATAGTAGAGGGTGTCAATCAGGAGAAATACTTTGTCTCCGTTGGCATCGATGGTGGAGAGGGGAGCGGCTACTCCGCCGACAAAATCAAGGTTCATGTACCTGAAAGCCGCGGCAAGGTGAAAATCCCCGTTCATTTGGGGCTGTCCCTCATAATTTTCCGGGTTGCGGCTTATTGCAAGTCCCATGCTCAGGGGGATTTTTTTGAGGGTAATGGAGTAGGCACCGCCGTATCCGCTGACAGGACAGGTCATGGAGCCTGTTTGCCCCAGGTAATTTTCCGTAAGGATGGAGCTGAACTTTTCCGTTCCCAGATGACGCATTATGTACTGCTGGCTTCCGGCACTCTCAAAATGTCCCGTAAATCCGCTTAAAGTATGAGTCGCCCCCGCGAAAGATTTCGTCACCGTTGCTGACAGCTCGTTTATCTGAAAAATTGAGTCTTCGGCTTCCTTTGTAAAACCCTTGTCGTACATGTCGGGCGTGCGGAGTGAAAATTCCCCCCTCAGCGAAAAGGCGTTGGAAAGGGTAATCTGGCCTGCAAAATATCCGTCAATAAAAATCGCCGGGTCAAAGGCCCTGGAATTCTTGTTGACGAAAGCAGCCGTGGCTCCGCTTTCTCCGCTGAAAAAACTCGTTGCAAAGAGGCTGGGGCTTATGGTCATAAAAAGAAGTGGCAGTAATTTTTTCATCTTTTTCTCTCCCTAGTATCTTTGTATATAAGTCGCTTTCGGCCTGGCCGTGATTACGACCCGCCTGTTTTGAGCCCTTCCTTCAGGAGTGGCGTTTGATGCCACAGGCTGTGTGCCGCCGTATCCCTTATAGCTGAAGATTGAGCGGTCAAGCCCCTGCTTTACAAGCTCGTTGATTATTGTCTGCGTTCTGGCTATGGAAAGATTCATCTGGCCGACAGGCTTGTTTACATCAGCCGTGTGACCTTCGATAAGAATGGTGAAAGAATCGTCCCTGTTGATTTTTTTCAGTGCTTCAGCCAGTGTTTTTATCCTTGGCAATTCAGAGTCAAGCAGGCTGGCACTGTCCGCGACGAATTTCAAATCATAAAGAAGCTGAAGTTCATTTTCACGCTGCAGAATGATTGGAGCCTCTTCGTTGTCCGGGAAATAGCTCTTTATGTCAAGGAAGGGGGCATAATATCCCTTTTCCTCTTTTTTTGTATTCACAGAATAAATCAGCTTGTCTTTGTCGAGGAGGACGACGACTTTTCCTTCCTGCAAGAGCTTTATGTTTTCTGGGACTGAAAGAATTTTGAGAGCGTCATCTCTTGAAATGACCGGGTCGGTTCTCAGGTGGCCGTAGACTTTTCTTGCTTTTATATGCAGGGGATCCGAGCCGATTCGTGAGCGGTAAAAAGTCTCGTCGTCCCGCCAGTCATACTGAATCATTCCTTTTTTTGACTCAGATTCCGGGTTTCCCATGTTTCTCTCGTAAATCAGGTTCATGCTTTCGTCCCAAATCTGGGGAAAAAAACAGGGATAAACCGAGTCTTCAAGGAATTCTCCGTGAACTTCAAGTTCGCCCCTGGCATCGATGATGATGCCGCTGTAGGCCCTGGAGGCTATGTTTTCGATTGGCTTAGTGTTCTTGTAGGGGAAATGGTGCTTTATCATTAGCGATGAGATTTCACTAAGCTGAATCGTATGCGTCGTCATCAGTGTAAGGCTTCCCTCAGTGAAAATTCCGGGGGTCTTTTTTCCGCCGTCTATGAGGTCTGTGAGCTGCTCAAGGCTCATGTCGTTTGCAAGAATAAGGTCTCCCAGCTGCTGATTTGAGTTTACATAGAGTGAAAGCAGGGGGTCTTTTATAAGGTCAGGGAGCTTTATTTCCACAAAGTTGATGGCCGCGCGTTTTCCGGAGGGCATGTTGATTCCGGCTCGTTCCGTATCAAGTTTTACATCCGAGACAAATGTTGATTTAGACCAGTCGATTACGCTGGAAGATGAGATGATGGGCTTTTCTTCTGCGGCAAAAATTTGGTTTGCCAGCACTGCGCTAAAAATCAGCGGAAACAGGATTTTTTTCATTACGGCCTTTTCCTTTTCAGATGGTTCTTCACTTTAGATTTTCGGAAGATTTTCAATCCTGATTTACACTAATTTTGTATATTTTCGATTTTCAACTTTCAGTTTAAGCATTCTTCAGCAGCTGCCTTTAGTCCAGACGGAAGCCGGAGCTTGTACTTTGCTGGCGGGGTCGTGCCTTTTAGAAGCTCAGTGTTCAGCCTTTTAAGAGTGTCAAAATCAAGCCGGATTTCCGAGGCAAGCCATTCAAGTGAGATTTTTCTGTCTGTCGTAATGTAGTCAAAGTCGTCGAAAGGAATGTTATCGTTTAGGCTCGGTAAATCGACCTTGTATTCCTGACCATTCCCGGCTATTTCTGTAATTGCAAGAAGCTTGGGCACATAGTTTATCGTCTCGTCGGGAATCATCTTGTGCTCCGAGAGGTACCAGAATGTCTTTACCGGTGACTTTGCCAGCGCCCGCCTCATTGCGCCGGCCCCGCAATTGTAGGCTCCTATGGCCAGGGGCCAGTCTCCGAAGGTCTTGTAATTGTCCTCTAGTTTTTTAAGGGCAGCTTCCGTTGCCTTCCATGGATCCAGCCTTTCGTCGAGCCATTCATTCTTTTTGAGAAAGGGCTGCATGGAGTTTTCCATGAATTGCCACAGGCCCCTTGCCCCGCTGCGTGATTTTGCCGTGGGCTTGTACTCACTTTCAACAAGGGGTAAATATTCTAGGGCGGCTGGCAATCCGTGTTTTTTTATTTCCTGCCTTACATAAAGCCTGTAAATTTCTCCGTCATCGAGGATTTTGTAAAGGTTTTGCTTTCCGAACCTGGTCATGTAACGGGCTATGTAATCGTGGATTATGCCTTGCGAGAAAGAGTCTCCCGGAATTTTTATGCCGCCAGCTTCTTTTATGATTTTTCTCTGCTTTTGCTCAAGGAATTTTTTTTGCCGCTCATAGTCTTC
>DGTW01000022.1 GCA_002393835.1 Treponema sp. UBA4326 | reverse complement strand
GTCGGCTACGAACCTTTGTTATGTGCTATTCCTTTGTTACATAGTCTATTTCAGATTCTATTTTTTGAAGTAAATTTTTTGGAAGCCTTGAAATTTTTTCTTCTAGTCGTATCTTATCAACAACAACAATTTGATGAATCAAAGCAACAGAATCTTTAGACAGCCCAGATTCTTTTTTAGGAAGAAATACATTTCCTTTTAATTCAGCATTTATTGTATTAGAAGTAAGGGGAATTACGACTTTTGTATTAAGCCCATTTAGATTATCTTTATCAGCCTGAATTATAACTACGGGTCGACGCATTCCCGGCTCACTTCCAAAAGGAATACCGAAATCCAACATATAAACATCACCACGTGTCATTCTTTACACTCTCCCATACAGTTGCTAAACTTGACTCTCTAAGCTTCTGTAACGATTTATCTTCAGAATAGTCATCATTCAAAATGGAAGTTTTCTTATTAATATTATTTGCTACAAAATTAAGCAAATGAATCTGTTCTGCTAAAGAGAATGTTATAACCTGTTCTTCTACATATGCAAGGGCATCAGACATATTTAACCTCCAATAATATTATACCATATTTTTGTTAAATTTTCATGAAAATTTAATCTCCATATATTTCTTTTTGTCTATCTTCCAATTCAAATCTTAAATCAAAATCTGATTTTTCTTCTCGCATAAATGGCTCCTCTCTGTCAATTCCACTAAACAAGCATTTTCTGTTAAATTGCCATGGAAAACCTTCTATTTCTGGAAAGCTAGAACGCGTTAGTTGTTCTGCAATAATCAAGCGATTATGTGGAATATTGTTTAATTGTACAGTTTTACGTTTTAACGGTGGTATGTTAGTCTTTGAAAAAGCATAAGAATGTGAAGAAATAATCGAATGATACCAATTAAAATCTGCCCCACCGCCAAAACTAAAATAGGGTATTTCTTTTCTTTTTGAATTCTGTTCTTCCATTAGTGATATGTTTCTCTCTTTTACTTCTGCAATACCACTCGCAAATTTTACATCAAATTCATGTGCCTTTTTCAGTTTTCTATCAATATTATGCTTAGGTTCCCAGCCAAACGGCATATGCACATTATTTGTTTTGAGATATTCTATACAGGAATCTCTTTTTGAATTGTATTCATTTGGGTACATATATTGCAAAAGAATTTCAATTCCTAAAGGCATTACATTTTGAGAATATATTTTAGTCTTTTTTTCGCCTTCCTCTGTGCGTGAAACCGCTATGCTGGCAAAATCAACCGTACCACCACCAATATCAAGAATTGTATAAATTCCTTCACCAGTTGACGGCTGTTCAATAAACCATAATGCTTCTGCATATAATTCTGGAATTGTTTGTATATTTGGAATCTCTTTTTGGCTATGTAAATCGTAATACGAAAACAAATCTCCAATAGTCATGCCATCATTAGTTAGTACATCACTTAATTGATAAGCAACTGCAATAGCCTTGTCATAAGCTCCCTTATATTTATCAGAAAAATTATCTACAGGACACCCCATGTTTATTGTATATTTGATATCTATCGTCTTTAGTATTCCAGAAATCTGTTTTTTTACTTCTTTTATCAAGCATGCAAGGTAGTAAACAGAACACAAAAATTCAGGCTTAATATTAAAAGCAGTATTTTTTTGTAGTAATTCTTTACTTGTTAAAAGATCTTCATTAATCATACTGTATTTAAAATATTTTAAGACTTCACAATTATCGTCTTTGTGAAAATAAAGTTTGTTCTCAGTTGGATTATAATAAAGTTCTGTAGGCAGAAAATAAGACTTACTGCCACTGACTTCAAACTGTATTGGTTGTTTTACTTCGCCACCTTGATTAAAATATACTTTTGTAAAACTTGTTCCGAAGTCAATACCTATAATAACAATTTTCTGAGTTTGCTGTTCAGTTCTTGAAGTAAAAACCCTTCGTAAAGCCATTATAAACCTCTCTAATAAACTTTTATTATTCCCATTCCTATATCATTATAAGAACATCTAGCCTTTACCTTGTTGTCAATATTACGAATTTGCATTTCATAATTTTCCTGCGCTTTTTTGATTTTACTTTCTCTAAGTTTTATACCTTTTTGCTTTGAACTATCGGAAGATTGCATTTCAAGAATGGTTTTCCTTAAACTTTCAATTTTTCGATCTGTCATAAGTTTCAAATAGTCCTTCTGTTGTTTACACATTTCTTCGTTCTCTTGTAAGAACGAAGTTTCAAAGTTTTCAAAATCACTTCCAGAAACATCAAATATTTGTGTCATTGCATCACAAGACTTTGATGATATATTTTCTGCATCATTTTTCCATGAAGGATTCGATTCTCCAAATGCAACAACTTTCATAATTATTTCTTCGGAAAGAAGAGGAGGCAAAACTTCTTTCGTTTCAATGTTACATAGATAATATTTTACTTCCTTCTTATCTTTATAACCTTCTGCAATCCATTCTTGTAATGAATAAGAATAAATTCCTTTTGGCAACCTTTCTTCCTCATCATGCATCGTAACAGAAGAACAGCCGTAACTTGCTGTAGGATATTTTGATTTTTCCTCTGTAATCCACTTTATCAATGGATTTGAATAAGAAATTACTTCGTAATTATTACGTTTTACTTTTTCTCTTTGGGTTGAATCAAAAAGGCATAAAAACTCTGAAGTTCCATACTTTAAAGTTGAATTCAATCCTTCTTTTTTTAAGAATTCAGAATAATTTTGAGCGGCTTCTGGCGACAAACTTATTAAAGCAGCCTTATTTATTGATGGAAAATCTATAAACTTTGAACCAGGCCACATAGATTCTAAATAATCACGAACATAAAACATTAAATCGGTAGAATGAATAAAACGTTCTGTTTTTTTCGCTTCTTCGACATTCTGAATGAGATAGTCTTTGTAAGCGATTGAAGATGAAGCACTATTTTCCAAATCTTCCAACTGATTTTTTTTCATTATGATTGTATCAATTTTTTCATCAGCCTTTTTTAATTTTTCTTCTTCGGTCAAATCTCTATTAAGCAAATCTAGTGCAAGATTTTGAATTTCATTTCCTAATATCTCTTCTATATCTCCAATTGAATTCTTAAAAATGTTTATTCTATTATAGAGTCTATCTAGAACTTTATCTTCAACGCTATCAGAACAAATCATATTAAAAATATGGAGAATATCTGATTTTTGCCCAATTCGGTCTATACGTCCAATTCTTTGTTCCAAACGCATTGGATTCCATGGTAAGTCATAATTGAATTCTGTATCACAGAATTGCATATCGATACCTTCTGAACCGACTTCTGTTGAAAGCAAAATATTTATGGATGGGTTGTCTCTAAAGTTTTTTACTACTTCATGTTTGTTTATTCCAACACCGCCCATCATGCTTATGCAGGAAATATTATCATCAGAAAATTTTTGAGCTAAATATTTGATTGTTCCACGATAAAAAGAAAAAATGATAATCTTTGTATTTGGTTTATCTTTTAATTTTTTTTGAATAGCGTTTTTTACTGCTAAATATTTTGAATCAACATCCATCAAACGCTTAATATCTATATTGATATTAGAAATTGTTTTTGCCACATCAAAATCATCGTTTTCTTCATCATCCCCATCAGAATAGAACCCCAAATCATCCAATAACTGTTCTTCGATATTTGTAGAATAATCATCATTATCTTTTTTGGATTTCCAATCTATAAAAGCAGCAGGCATACAACTAGCCATTTGTCTTTGACGAGCAATTATCTGAAATTGACAAAATGAGTTTGCATATTCCGACGCTTCCTCAAGAGATTTTGTAACACTATTATATAAATATTGCTCATAATCTGTTAAGTGGTATGTAATTGTATAAGCATCTCTTGTTGGCCTTTTTTCAAATGCATCTCGCTTCCTGGTTCTTGTTAAGTAAGAAGAGTAAAATACCTTTTTCAAGAATTTATTATAGTACTCAATACAAATCTCTCTATTATCAATAATGGATGGTAACTTTTCTTCAAATTCGTTTATAAATGAATCATCCTTATAAAAATATCCCTCTCGAATTTCTGAAATCAGTTCCTCGTATTTTTCTAATGGAGCATTAGAGCGAAGTAAATTGGCAATCCGAATAAAATTTTGACTTTCACTTAAAAGACGATAAAAAGCATATTGGTCATAAAATTCTTCAGGAGAAAGAATTCTTAAAAGATTAAATAAATTTTCCTCACCTGTTTGAATAGGAGTTGCAGAAAGAAGAACTAGATTTTTAGCATTGTCCCGTAATTTGGATGCTGTCTTGAAACTTGCAGTTTCTGAATTTCTAAGATAATGTGCTTCATCGATGATAACTAAATCGAATACTTCCTCTTTGTTACTAGAGGAAAGTTCTTCTAAGAAATCATCTAGCTTTGCACGTGGGGAATTATCAAAAGACTTATTTTTCTTTTCTTTATATCTAACCCCTTCCAGACTTATTATCAATGCAAAGTGTTTTTTTAGAGGTTGAGCAACAGCCTGTTGTATATTATCTAATAATTCTTGAACCTTTATTATTTCTGACTCAATGGAAAAATAATTATACAAATCATTTTTCCATTTTTCACAAAGAACTGCAGGACATACGATTAAAAGCCTTCGACTGTTCTCTCTAGCAATTAATTCTTCCCAAATATACATCGATTCAATAGTTTTTCCTAAACCGACTTCATCAGCTATAAGCAATCGCCCTGTAGTTGATTCTATAAATTTCATAACTGGCTTGAACTGGTGAGGAAAAAATTCTGTTGCACTGTTATTCATTGAATAATAAATATTTGTAATGTCACCTTTGATTCTAGTAAAAGCAAGTATTCTTCTTAATTCATTAATGCCTAAGAATTTACCGGTTTCAAACATTCCTTGTAAATCATCTTCGATAAATTTTTCTAAGTATTCAGCTTTTATGTACTGGACATCTTGTTGTGAAAATCTGACTTTCCATTCTATATTGTTATTTCTTTCTCGTTTACCCTGAATTACACCAATTTTTTTTGAGAAAGAATCAACTACATTATCTCCTACATTGAAGACATCCATTTTATTCTCCGAATTTTATATGTATTTGCGCCCCAGTGCGGGTGTCAGCATAACTAAGACTTCATCAGCTTATGGTGAAGTCTTTTTTCTTCATACTGCTTTTTGTCGGCTTTTTTTAGGAGCAGAGACAAATCACTTTCGTTTTCCGAATAATAAGCTGCTCCAATGCTGATTGAAAGGGTGAAGGGCATATTGCTCGAAGAATTATAGCTTTTCGTGACGGCTTCCAGCCTTTCAGAGAGAATTTTGAATTTTTCTTCGTTGAGCCCTGGAATTACCATGGCAAATTCATCTCCACCAAGGCGACCGATAACGCATTTCTTGCACAAAATCTGCCTGAGGACATTAACTTCAGCTTGAATCGCAGTGTCGCCCATGTCATGGCCAAATTCATCATTGATTTTTTTAAGTCCATCCATGTCACCGTAGATGACGGCTCCATTTTCATTGCGCGAAAGGGATGCCTCAATTGCCAGCCCACCATGCTTCATAAAGCCGCCACGATTGAGAACGCCGGTAAGGTCATCGGTCACAGAATCATTTTCCTTTAAGGTAAGGAGTCTGTTTGAGGCGAGTGCAATTCCCGTTACGCTAAAAATAAGCTCGTACATCCTCGGCTCAACGGCACCCGGAGTATAAACGACATAACCATATTGAAAAGAAGTGTTGAAAAGGCTCTGAACTTCGACTGGCTCGCCCTCTTCAAATTCAAAACCGGCTGGCACCATTTCTTTTCTTGGATCCGTAACGCTCGACTCAAGCTCCTCATAGAAACCTTTTGAAGAAAAAGCAATCAAAACCCGAGCCGAATCCGGCAAGTCAAAATCATCATTTTTACCGTAATAAATCGGCTCTTTGTAGAGGCAGATAACGCAAGACTTGATTCCATAATCCCGAAGATTCCGCACCAGCAGCATCTTAAAATCATTGAGGGAAAGTGAAGCCTGCATCTCTTGAAGGAAAAAATGGAAATGAGCTATGACTTCCTTACGGTACAAAATCAGCTCTTCCATGTCAAATTTATCTTTCAACTCTTTTTGGTCTTCGCAGACCGGACAACCGCATGACTGACGGCGCATGAGCAAGGATGAAACGGAAAAATTCTCTGGCACTGACGAGGGATTGTCAAATTGCTTATGAAGAAGCTCCGCCGCCTTGTAGGCCTGAAGGTCAATTCTCTGGTCAATGCTGGTAAGCTCAGGATTTGAATAGAGACAGCGTTTTTGATTGTCAAAACCGGTGACGGCAACATCATCAGGAACAAGGATGCCAATTTCCCGAAAATATGAAATACATCCGAAAGCCAGGTCATCACTGCAAGTTACTATGGCATCAAAATAGACATCTTTTTTACAGGGGCAAATGTGCCTTAAATTTTCCCTGGCCTCTTCGTAAGTGTAATCGGCATAGATGATTTTTTTATCGTCCATGGGAATTCCACGCTCGGTAAGGAATTCCTCAAATGCCTGCCGCCGCACAAAAATGTCAACAGATGTGGAAACAGGCATCATAAGGACTATATTTTTTTTCTTGTGAAAATCCGCAAGATGGCAAAGCAAATCCTTAAAAGCCGCCTTGCTGTCAGAAACAACGCTTGAAATTCCCGGAATACCGGCCCCTATGCTTACAAGGGGAAGATAGGCCAGTTCTTTGACAAGCTCAGCCCTCTTTGACTCAGGAGCATTCTGGCAATATGTGTTTGTGGCCAGCAATATTCCGTCAACATTTTCCCTGGTAAGCAATTTTGTGGCGGCATAAAACTGATAGTCAAAAGAGCCATGGCTCCAGTTTTTTCCACGGATAATGAAGATTATGAGTTGGAATTCATGTTCATCACAATAACGCTTTGCTCCTTCAACCATGAAGTTAAAATAGTCAGAGTCCAAATCCTGTACAAGCAAGGCAATTCTTTTTTTCAAAACCAACCCACCCTTTTTTTAATGTGCCTCTAAAGCGAAACTTTTATTCACCAGCACTCTTTACTATTTTATCAATAATTTCTGGAAAATACCATGTTTTTTCGCTGCGGTTAAAGAAGCCGAATTTCTCCTCAAAGGTATTCTTTGCGTTCCAGTCTCCATTGTCCCAGAGACAGCAAACCATATTGTACTTGCGGGCTTCCGTGACAAAAAACTCAAACCACTTGAGCCTTTCTTCCAAATTGTTTTTGTTGGTGGCTCCAAATTCACCGATGATAACTGGTATTCCTTTTGAAACAAACTTGTCATTCAGCCTTGTAAAATCGTAGGCGATTTCGCCGGCATGTTTTTCAGTAAAGATTGTCTCACCCGGATTTTCCATTGCGAAAGAATAAGGCGTGTAAAAATGAACTGAAATCAAAAACCTGTCCTCAACAGAATCTTTCGGAAGTTTCCATGAAGAATCAGCCAGATAACTGTTGCCTGAAGCACCAAGTCCCGTGACCATGATGAATCGTTTAGCATTGTTCTTCCCAGAATCCCGGATTACATTAAGGGCAAGCTGATTCAGTTTGTTGAGGTTTGAGGCTCCGTCTTTGCAGACAGTGCAGCTGGGGTTATACCACCATTCATGGTCGTGTCCCCGAAGGCGAGGCTCATTGAAAAGCTCAAAAATCAAATGCTCGTCATAACCACCATTGAAAGCCATGGAAATTTGCGCCCAAAGATTTTTGGTGAAAAGCATTGACTCGTTGTAGCCCAATGAAGTTGGATAATAGCCCTTTCCCCGGGGAATCTGCCCAGAGCGTTCGTAATTATCGTGGTGGTCGTTTAAAATCACATAAAGTTCGTCCTCAATGCACCAGTCAACTATTTCCTTTACCCTTTTCATCCATGCTGAGTCTATGGTGTAATTTGAATCAATGAAATGATTGGCCCAGGATGTTGGAAGGCGGATTGTCTTAAAACCGGCCGCGGCAATAGCATCAATCATTTCTTTTGTGGTAAGCGGCTGTCCCCAGCTCTCTTCAGAGGCCATTCCTTCTTTTGCATTCGCATCGAGAGTGTTTCCCAAATTCCAGCCGCATTTCATTTTTTCTGCAAGTTCCATGGAAGTACAGTCGTTGAATTTTACTGATTTTTTATCCTTCAAGGCTTTTTTTGAGCTGAAATTGTATTTGTCGCCAGCCCAGGCAGAAGTCAGCATTATAGAAGACAGCATTACAATAGAAAGAAAATGCAGCATAAGTTTTTTCATTTTGATTCTCCTGATTTTATAATCATAACCTTTATACAACCGAATAAGAGGAATTCCATAGCAAAAAATTGTTAAAAATTTCTTTTTTTTGTGAGATTTCATGTCGTAATTATCCTATTTTGGCAGATTTTAGTTCTAAAACAACAAAAGTTTAATATTAAGACAATCTTTTTGATATTCATTTAAGAATCAGGACTTGATAATCATAATAGAAAAATATTATGTCGGGGGCTTCCTATGAAAAAAAGTGTTGAAGGAAATTTTGTCTTCTTGGACGGCGAAGAATTCTACAAAATTGAAAATTTTGACTTGATGGACGATTTTTTTATGACAATCACCAGCTCAAGTGATGTGTGGAATTTTCTCTGGGCACAAGGGGGAATCAGCGCAGGACGAAAAAACTGTGATTACGCCATTTTTCCCTATTACACAAGCGACAAAATTCAAGATACAAAAGGAACGACCGGCTCCCTGACAATCATAAAAATCAAAAGCGAAGGGAAAAGAGGCATCGTCTGGCAGCCATTTGAGAATCTTTTTGGAACCGGAACAAGTCGCCATAACGAAGCCATGGGCATCAGCAGGAACATCTACAAAAGCCTCAACGGAAGCAAAATCTGGTTTGAGGAAGTGAACCTGCTTGCGGGCCTTTCTTTCCGCTACGGCTGGACATCCAGCGCCAAATTTGGCCTGGTAAAACTCTGCCGCATTGAAAACCTGACCGACAAAAAACTGACGCTGAAAATTCTCGACGGCTGCCGCAATATCATGCCATCCTCTTGCACCGCGAGCCTGCAAAACGAAAAGAGCGTTCTTCTGGATGCTTACAAGAAAGCCGAAGTTGAGCCTGTGTCAAACACCGCGCTTTTCACCCTTTCTTCCATCGTTACTGACAAAGCGGAACCCAGCGAGTCTCTAAAAACAAATGTCTCATGGTTCACGACAAAAGACCCGCTGATTCTTTCAGAAAATGCAATCGACCTCTTCCTTTCGGCAAAAACAGACCTGCTCCTCGCCCAAAAAAAGGAGCTGAACGGAAAGCGGGGCCAGTGCTTCATCGTGCATGAAAGCGAATTGCTGGGAAAGAGCGCCGAATGTTGGGAACAAGTTTTTGATACGGACTATGACGCGGCAAAATTCGCATGGCTGGGGGCACAAATTGAAGACAGGGAAAACGCATGGAAAGTGCTCGCCGAAGACATAAAAAAAACTGACGAAGCCCTGACATCTAAAATCGCCGAAGCGGACGGAATCGAATCTTCAGGAAACAAAATCGCAGACCTTCACCACCGCACCAATGTCATGTTCAACATAATGAGGGGCGGAATTTTTGCCGACGATGGAAAAATTCGCCTCAATGACTTTGTTGATTTTACAAAAATCAGGAACAAAAAGGCCGGGGCGGAAATTGAAAGCCTCGTAAAAGGGGCAAAGCTTGAAAGCAAGGGAAAAATTTCCAGAAGCCAGCTGCAAGAGCTTATTTTCAAAAGCGAAAATCCAGAATTCAAGCGTCTTTTCCTTGAATATCTGCCCATCACCTTCTCGCGCAGGCACGGAGACCCAAGCCGCCCCTGGAATCGTTTTAACATCGACCTTGTGACGAAAGACGGAAGTGACAAAATCAACTACGAAGGAAACTGGCGGGACATTTTCCAGAACTGGGAAGCCCTCCTCTGGTCTTATCCAGAATATGCAGCCAACATTTGCTCTGTTTTTGTAAACACAATGACCGTCGAAGGCTACAACCCCTACCGAATCACCAGGCAAAGTTTGGACTGGGAAGTTCCTGAAGAGGGAAATCCCTGGGCACAGTTCGGCTACTGGCTTGACCATCAGGTAATTTACCTGCAAAAAATTCTGGAATTCCTCTGGAAATTCGACAAAAAACAGCTTCTCTCCCTCCTGAACGAAAAGATTTTCTCCACCGCAAACATTCCCTACCGAATCAAAAATTATCAGGAAATTTTGCAGAATCCAAGAAATTCAATCATATTTGACTATGAAATTGACAAGAAAATCCGTGAAGAAGAGAAATCTTTCGGAAGTGATGCCCGCTGCATTCATTCTGGCGAAAATTTGCAGCTGACAACTTTATCAACGAAACTTGCCCAGCTAATCCTGGCGAAAGTCCTCAACCATATTCCACAGGCAGGAATCTGGATGAACACTCAGCGGCCAGAATGGAACGATGCAAACAATGCCCTGGCAGGCTGGGGAACTTCCGTCGTCACCATGTGCTATCTGGAAAGAATGTTAAATTTCCTCATAAAAATCTTTGACAGCGAAAACGGCACATTCATTATAAACAAAACCGTAAGCCAGACCCTTCAAAAAGCAGCCGAAATTTATAAGAACTTCAATGAAAAAGGCGAAAAGCAGCCGGATGAAAAAGCACGCAAGGCCTTCCTTGATGCCACAGAGATTCTTTTTGAAAATGAAAGAAAACTCCTTTATGAAAAAGGTTTTGATGATAAATATGAGTCCGTCTCGGCAAAAAAAATGCTGCAGATTCTCAAGACTTTTGAAAAATCCATCAAGGCCTCAATCGAAGCAAATCAAAGGGAAGACGGCCTTTTCCATTCCTACAATTCAGTCGTGATTACAGGAGATTCCGTCAAAATACTTCCCCTCAAGCTCATGCTTGAAGGCCAGGTAGCAATTCTTAGCTGCAATGTTCTCTCAAAAAATGAGAAGCTTAAGCTCACGGAAAAACTCAGGAACAGCGACATGTTTGAAGAAAACCAGCACTCATACATGCTCTATCCAAATTCTATTCTCCCAAATTTCACTGAGAAAAACTGCCTGAAAGACGAGGATTTGCTGGGACTGGAAGACTTTGCGAAAAAAACTGATGACGCCTTCCTCATTAAAGACATAAATGGCATCTGGCATTTCAACTCTGACTTCCGTAACGCTGACTGCATAAAGGAGAAAATTTCCAGCCTCTCAGATGAAGAAAAACCCAGCCAAAAAGAGGAAGAGCTTCTGCTGAGCCTTTACGAAAAGACTTTCCATCATCTGAGCTTTACCGGCCGTTCAGGAACTTTCTACGCCTACGAAGGTTTGGGCTGTATCTACTGGCACATGGTGTCAAAGCTCCTTCTTGCCGCTCAGGAAAACATAGTGAACGGAAAAGACCCGCTCATCGCCTTCTACAAAGATGTAAAAAAAGGACTTGGAAGCAGCAAAAGCCCGATGGAATACGGAGCTTTCCCCTATGACCCCTACTCTCACACACCATTCAGGCAGGGAGCGAAGCAGCCGGGCATGACAGGGCAGGTAAAAGAAGAAATCATCGCCCGTTACATGGAACTTGGACTGGACATCGACGATGGAAAGGCCTGTTTTAATCCGATTTACCTGGAAAAGAAAGATTTTGACGACAACGGAAAAATCTCATTTACCTGGTGCGGAACTAAAGTCATTTATGACCTGAAACAGGAAGAAGCCATGAAAGTATGCCTCAAAAAGGGAGAAAAACTCATTTTTGAAAGCAACTGCCTGCCAGAAAAAGAAAGCCACCTCCTTTTTGAGCGAAGCGGCGAAATCGAAGAAATTTCAATAGGAATTAAATAAGGGTGAATGGAGGGTTTTGCACTGCCAGAAATGGTTAAAGTCAAAGCCCTCTACTTTTATTATTTGGCTGTCGCAGCCTTTAGCTTGGCCAAAAGCTCCTCTCCGTAAATATCATTGAAAACGCCCATTACTCCGCTTGTCGCTTTCTGGAATGCTTTGAGATCAGGATTTGTTATCGTCATTCCGGCTTCCTTGAGCTTTCCGACATAGGAATCAGTCTGTTCTTTTACAAGCTTACGATCCAGTTCCTGAGCCTTTTTTGCGGCCGCAAGGATAATCGTCCTGTCACCATCCGAGAAAACATCCCACAGTTCTTTTCGGATTACAAGTGGCATGGCATCGTAGCTGTGATTGGTGATTGCAAGATATTTCTGCTCCTCGTAAAGTTTGGAGTTGTAGATTACGGGAATTGGATTTTCCTGAGAATCAAAAAGACCTTCCCTCAACGCTTTTTTAAGCTCGTTAAAGGCATAGGGCTTCGGCGTGGCTCCCAGGGCAGACATTGTTTCCATTACAATCTGGTTTGGCGGAGTACGGATATTAAGTCCTTTCATGTCATCCACAGATTTTACCGGCCTCTTTGTCGTTGTAACGCAGCGGAAGCCATTATCAAAGTGCGAGAGAACAACGATTCCGAATTCCTCCAGGGTTTTGTTCACTTCTTTTACGAGCAAGCCGTCCATAAAAGCCCAGGCATCATCAAAATCAGAGAAAAGGAAAGGCATGGCAGAAATTCCGAGCTTTGTCGCATAAACAGCAAAATTGCCTGCGCTAGAAACCGTCATGTCAACCTTACCGTTGATGACCCCCTCAATCAGCTGACCGTCACCGCCCAAATCTCCGTTTGGATGAATGTCGATTTTAATCCGGCCATTGGAATTCTTCTCCACCTCTTCCTTAAAAAGAAGAGAGGCGACTCCACGAGGATCTTCCATGTTGGTAGAAAATCCCAGAGAAATAGTCGCCGTAGTGACTTCAGAATTTTCCGCATTTTTCTCAACTGGCTGAACTTCTTTTTTCTTGTTGCAAGATGAAAAAAGAAGTGCAGAAGCAAGCCCCAAAAGAATGATTTTTGATTTATTCATACACCGACTCCCCAGCACCTTTCATGCTGTCATCATATATTATGAAATTGTTTTTTCCGTTGTTCTTGACATGATACAAGGCCGAATCAGCTTTGGTGAATAATTCCTTGTAAGAAGATGAATGTTTCGGGAACAAAGAAATTCCGATGCTTGGCGTAACATGAACGGAGGTTTCGCCATTGGTGTAGTCCTCTGCAAGGATTTTCTTAAGGATGCTGGCCTTGTTTTCTACGACTCCCAGAGGATTCTTGTTTGTGGATTTAAGGCAGAGGAAGACACAGAATTCATCACCGCCGATTCGACCGATGAAGTCTTTTTCGGAGAATACGAGGGTGAGCTTATTGGCAGTGTCACAAATCGCCTGATCTCCGTAAGTGTGACCCAACTTGTCATTTACCTGCTTGAAGTTATCCAAATCGATTATGAAGAAAGCGCCGAAAGCTGACTGCTTGTTCTCAGAAATGAATTTCGAGATATTCTTTTCCATGTAGATTTTGTTGAGAAGACCTGAAAGGAGGTCTGTTTCGGCCTGGGCTTTAAGCTCCTGCTCATGCAAAACCTGAGAGTTAACGTTGACCAGGTTGCCAATGAATTTAATCGGAGTTTTGCCGTCCCTGTCGAAAATGATCGTTCCAGAAAGCTTGAACCAGGAATAGCCGCCGTTCGCATTTGCAAAACGAAGCTCCGTAGTGTAATTTGTGCCCCCCTGCTCCCTGAAAGCACGAATATCGGCAATCAAATTTCTTTCGGATTCATGTATTCTTGAGGAAATGATGTCAAAATTATCGACTGAAACCTGCTTTATATTTTCACCGAAGACGAACTGAGAATTTCCAGTGAATTCCACGACCTGCTTTTCGTAGTCAAATTCAAAAATGAGAGTCTGGGTATTTTCTGAAGTGATTGCATATCGGGAATTGTCCTTCTCAATCTTTGCCTTTTGCTGAATGAGCCTGGTGAGGAAAATGGTGATTATGGTGAAGACAAGAAGCATGACCACAATCAAAGTAATGGTTATCTTGGTGATTTTAGTCTGCTGAGAAAGAATGTAATCTGCCGTGACGACGGAAAGAACATACCAGTCATTGAGACCGACCGGCGTATAAACGACGATGCGGTGCGCTTCATTCACTGAATAGTTAATGATTCCCGTGCGATTGGACTGCATTTCAGAATAAATGACGCTCAAATCGTGTGTGCTGATGGCCTTGTTTTTATGAAAGAAATCGAACCAGTTTTCCACGAAGCAGAGCCGGTTGGGGCTTTTGCTGCCAATGAGAATCTGACCTTCCTTGTCGATAATGAATGAATATCCCTCGCCACCGAAAGTGTCAACTGAAAAGATGTTGTCGAGAATAGAATAGGCAAAAGTTCCCGTGATTACGCCAGCGACCTTTTCGTTTTTGATAATAGGAACCGCCAGTGTAAGAACCTGCTCCCCGTCCTCATCGGTGGAGATGTTTGATGAAATCTGGGCTTTTCCCTTCATGGCCTTTTTGAAATAGTCCTTCATTAAGATGTTGCCCGAAGATTTTCCGTCGTAGTTGATTGTCATGCCGCTGGTATTTGCAACGGCAATCCGCTTGAACTCTCCGACACCTTTCGTTGACATGATTGTTTGCTTGACGACATTGTAATCGTCCATGTCAACATCATCGAAGTAGCGGGCCTGGGACTCGAGCATGAAAAGCTGGTCATTCAGCTTGACTTGAAAAGTACCGGCATAGAGGGAGGCTATTTCTTTAAGGAAGTTTGTTGAGCTTTCGGATACATTCCTATTGACTGCCCGCTCAAAGGTGATGAAAGAGAGCACAGTAACAGATACCAGAAAAAAAGCAAAAAAAATATAAAGCGGTATCCTGCGAGACTCTTTAGCAAACATAAAGCACCACCAAAAATAAATTTTGTTATAAAAGCATTATAAGGCATTTTTTAAGAATAAGCAAAGAATTTATACGCATTATCAAGTGACTTTTCTGGCCAGCCTTTTTTGCTACTCCTCCTCGCTGTTGTGTGGAAGATTTGAGCGGTAATGGACTTCCCGATATTTTTTGGGCGTAACTCCGGTGAATTTTCGGAAAACGCTGATGAAATAACTTTCCGTGCTGAACTGCAGGTAATTCGAGATGTCGCTGACAGAATATTCAGTGAAGACCAAAAGATTTTTCGCCGCCTCAACCCGCTTTTTCTGGATGTATTGGGCAATCGTGACCCCAACTTCTGAATGGAAGAGCTTTGAAATGTACGAAGTGCTCACGCATGCTGCCTTTGCAAGGTCATCGAGCGTTATTTTGTCGTGCAGGTTGTCGTAAATGAAGTCGATGCACTGGGAAACAGGCTTAGAATAGAGCTTACGCTTTTTACAGGCCTGCATTCGCTTTACATAGGCCTCGCAGAGCTCCGCATGAATTTTACGGACGCTTTCTTCGTCCCGGCACAAATCCACCTTCTGAATATAAATGTCGCTGAGATTGTAGGCCGCCTCCATTTCAAGCCCAGCCTCGATGACATAGCGGGTAATCATTGCCACAGTAATAATAAGATGATATTTTAAATTTCGGAGTGGATTGTCGCTGAGCTTTCCAAAGCCCTCGACATTGAGGGGCATAAAAAGGCGCTTCATTTCTTCCATGTCGCCGTTACCTATGCTCTGGTAAAACGCCATTTCCCTGTCATAGGAAATATGATTTATAAGATATTCTCGATTCTTGAATTCAACCTTAGCAAGCTCATTCTGAATTTCCATAAAAACCTCGCTTCAAAGTATACACCAAATCATAACAAAATTGCAGAGAAAATTATTTATAATATTGTCATTTTTTCCAAATTTTTGGTATTTTTTGACACTTTCTGACCTTAGACTTTAGACATAGTATGAAAATTAGGAGGAAACTATGAAAAAAATACTTTCGGCGGCACTTGCCGTTACTGCTTTGCTCTCCCTCATCGGCTGCAATGAAAAAAACAAGGTTGCTGAATCAGGAAAAGTTCTCAACATCTATGTCTGGAACGAGGAATTCCAGGACAGATTCAACACTTATTTTGCATCAAAGCTCCCGGCTGATGTGAAAGTCAACTGGATTATCACGCCAGGTCAGGAAGGAGCCTACCAGAACAAGCTGGACGAAGCCCTCTTGCGCCAGAACGAAGTTGACGCAGATGAAAAAGTCGATATCTTCCTCGTTGAGTCAGATTATGCTTTAAAATATGTCAACACAGACTACACCCTGGATGTAATCAAGGACATCGGAATCACAAAAGAAGACATCAAAGACCAGTACAAATACACTCAGGACATTATGACAGACAGCAAGGGAAATCTCAAAGGTTTGACCTGGCAGGCTTGTCCGGGCGGTTTCATCTACAGGCGCTCTATCGCCATTGATGTTCTCGGAACAGATGACCCTGAGGAAGTTGGAAAAGCCCTCTCAGACTGGACGAAATTTGATGAAGTTGCAAAGAAAGCAAAAAAGAAGGGCTATTTCATGCTCTCTGGCTATGACGATGCCTTCCGTGTATTCAGCGACAACATGAAAACTCCATGGGTAAAAGACGGAAAAATCATGATTGATCCTCAGATTGAAGCCTGGATTAAGCAGACAAAAGAATATACAGTCGCAGGCTACAACAACAAGGCTAGTCTTTGGTCACCGGAAAGCACCCAGGGCATGGGCAAAAAAGGAAAAGTCTTCGGATATTTCGGCCCGGCATGGTTCATCGACTTCATTATGGCACCAAGCTCGCTCGACGACCAGAATCTTCCACGAGCAGAAGGAAACGGCTCTTACGGCGACTGGGCATTCTGCAAGGGTCCTCAGGGCTTCTGCTGGGGCGGCACCTGGATTTGTGGAGCAAGAGGCAGCGACAATGTTGACATTATCCGCGACCTCCTCAAGACACTCACTTGCGATGCTAAACTTATGACCGAAATCGCCGAGAAATCTGGTGACTTTACAAACAACATCCCTGCAATGGAAGCAGTCGCCAACAGCTCTTACCAGAATCCATTCCTGGGCGGTCAGAACCACATCAAATTCTTCCTGGAATCTGCCGCCAGCATCGACAAGAGCAGCGTCAGCATGTACGACCTCGGTATGTCTGAAAAAATTCAGTCTTCAATGAAAGACTACTTCGACGGAAAAGTAACCCTTGAAGCCGCATGGAACAATTTCTACACGGCTGTTCTTGAACTTTACCCGAGATTGAGTAAATAAAACGAATTTCCCGTGGCAGTCTAAAGGCCGCTGCGGGAATTTAACCCAAACTACTACAAAAAAGGAATCTGCCATGGCTGAAAAGAATGAAACAAAAAGCTTAAAAAAGCGAAAGAGCTTTGACTTCAACCACTGGGGCTATTTTTTCATCGCACCATTCTTTATTATTTTTACGATTTTCTCATTAATTCCTCTTATTTCAACCTTCACTAACAGTCTTTTTGAAAACTACCGCGATGGACTTCAGCAGATTGGCCCGAGATTCGTCGGTTTTGCCAATTTTATCGCCGTATTCAAAAGCGATATTCTCCGCTACATCGGAAACACCTTCATCATCTGGATGGCAGGTTTTATTCCGCAGATTGCCATTTCCCTCCTGCTGTCTGTCTGGTTTACCAGCTCAGAGCTAAAGATTAAGGCACAGCAATTCTTCAAAACGGTAATTTACATGCCGAACCTGATTATGGCTTCTGCATTTTCCATGCTGTTTTTCACGTTGTTCTCACCCGTAGGACCGGTAAACCAGCTGTTGATATCTTCCGGATGGATCACAAAATCCATCGACTTCCTGAACATCAAGGTCAGCGTACGTCTTCTGATCTCCTTGATGAACTTCCTGATGTGGTTCG
>DGTW01000232.1 GCA_002393835.1 Treponema sp. UBA4326 | reverse complement strand
ATTCATTCGTGGAGAATGAGGAAATGGAGCTTCCTGATGAAGTTGAAAAAGTCATTGCTGATGAAATTCCCCAGGAAAAAGTTGAGAAAACTCCAACTGAAATTGTAAAAGCTGATTCCGTGGCCCCGGATTTGCCAAAGGAAAATGAAGCCGAGAAAGTGCTTGAAAAGGTTCACGGGGAGCAAATTTCCGATAAGGATGAAAAACCAGTTCTTCAGGAAAAGATTTTTGAAAAAGTTCATGCTGAGAAAATCGTTGAAAACGATGAGACTCAGGTTATTCCTGAGAGAGTCCTGGAGGACGGAAATCCACCTGAAATTCCGGCTGACCAGCTTGTTCTTATTCCTCTCCCTGAAAAAGAAGAGCTGCCTGTAAGAAAAATCGAGGAGCTTCCGTCAGAAAAATTCGGAATCGATGATGACCTGAGGCAGTTTGAGGAAGAAAAAATCAGGGCTGAGCGGGAAGAAGCCTTGAGAGCGGAAGAGGAGAGAAAAAAAGCCGAGGAAGAGGCAAGAATTAAGGCCATTGAGGAAGAAAAAATTGCAAAGGAGAAGGCAAGACAGGAAATGATTGCGAAGTGGCCGGCTCCGGAAGCAAAAATTACTGCTATCGGCGGTGAAAAATTTTCTCCTGACGGGGACGGAAGAAACGAAAGTGTGACTTTTGAGACTTCTTATGACTATCTTGAAGAGGAACCTGAGGGCTGGACTATTGCCATTACAGATCCATACGGAAACCCCTTTAAGCTTTTCAAGGGACAGGGAAAGCCCCCAAAGTCTATTGAATGGGACGGAAGAAGTGATACAGGGGAAATGGTTGTCTCGAAAAACCTTTACAAGGCAAGATTATCCCTGGAGCCGTCAGAAAAGGACAGAAACAGAATCGGCAACAGAAAAATCGAGGCTACGGCTGAGATTCATACAGGGCTTTTGCTTGAAGTCGTTGTCCCTGACCATGAGTATAAAATCGTAGTTCAGTCAATTTCTTTTGATCCGAATGCGGCTGGATTCGGAAAACTTCCCTTGGAGCAGGTTCTTGCCAATGCCCAGACTTTGGATGAAGTTGCCCAGGAGCTTAAAGATTTGGGTGGAGCTGACATAAACATCATAATCGAAGGTCATGCCAATAATATAAGCGGAACCAAAAAGGAAGAGGAGACGGAACTCTTGCCTTTGAGTCAGAAAAGGGCCGAAAAAATTGTTGAGGAGCTTGTAAAGAGGGGCGTTGACCCGAAAATCCTTACGCCAAAAGGTGTGGGTGGCTCTGATCCAATCGCAGACCGGGCCGACAGGGCAAACTGGTGGAAAAACCGCAGGGTTGAGTTTATTATCAAGCAATAAGCGAATAAAAAATCCCTCCATGGATTTTTTATTCGTTGCTTTATGCCACGTCCTTGTGGCGCTTTTTTTACGAAACTGCTCGAAACTCAAAGAATCTTTCCATGGATTTTTTATTCGTTGCTTTACGCCATGTCCGTGTGGCACTTTTTGTGGCTACCTTGTGCGGCGGACTCGGGCGAAAAGCTCTTCCTTGGTGAGCGTTGTCCAGACAGGGCGGCCATGGGGGCAGTGAGGGTCTTTTAATTCCAAGGCTGAGCGGGCAAGCTCTTCTGCGGCCTGGGGACCTAAAATCGTTCCGTCTTTTACGGCGGCCTTGCAGGCTGTCATGGCGGCAATCTGGGATATTATTTCCTGGGGAGAGACCTGTTTTTCAAAAATTGCGTCATGCAGGTCTTTTTGGCTTCCGCTCCAGCGAGCCGGGGTTGAAGTGAAAATCCAGGAGCCGTTTCCCTTCTTTTCACAATTGAATCCTGCCGTTGAAAGAGTTTCCTGTATTGAGGAAAGATATTTGTCTTCTTCTTGGGAAGTGGTTTTAATTTCGTAAGGAATAAGAAGTTCCTGCCTTTCGCTTCCTCCTTCCATGAGGCGGTTGAAAAGAATGCGTTCGTGGGCTGCGTGCTGGTCGATTAAATAAAAGATGCCTTTTTTTTGAGCCATTAGGAAAGTGCCAAAAAGAGTGCCGTAGTAGATGAATTCATCGCTGTCTCGAAGTGAGAGGGGGCTTCCTGGTACGGAAAAACGCATTTCTGAGGGGCTGGGCTGCTTGAAATTGATGCGGGAAGCCTTTACTGGCTCTGACGAAGAATTTTCATTTTCAGAATTGTCATATTCATTTTCGAGAGCGGCTTCAGCCAGTCGTGAGGAATAAGATTTCGTGTGGTCAATCTTGAATTTTACATCAGGATTGCCTTTTGACGGAAAATCAGGTGAAGAAAAAGCTGCCGTGGAAGAAAGCTCGTCCGCCACTGCTGTATATCGTCCGTATGAAATTCTTTCTGCGCTATCAGAGTGCTCTGTGCGAGGAAGGGACTTTTCGAAGGAGGGGCGGCCTGTAAGGGAACTTGATGATTTTTCTTCCCTTCTTAACTCCTTGTCAATTATGGCCTTGAAAAGGGTGTTTTTATCATTTTTTGCTATTTCTGCCTGAATTTCCTGCTCTCGCTCGAAAGCATTTTTGATTCCGTAACTCTGAAAATAATTCTTTACTGCAGAACTTACTCCATGATGAACTGATGAAATGTCTTTGAAGCGGACTTCTCTTTTTGCCGGATGAATATTGAAATCTACCAGTTTTGGGTCAACATGAAGGAAGAGGGCGGCGACAGGGTGACTTCCATTTGGAAAAAAGCCCTGACAGCCGTATTCAATAGCCTGGAGAAGAGAGAATTCCTGAACGCGGCGGCCGTTTACGAAGATGTAAATCTGCTTGCGGTCGTTTCTGTAAATGCCCGGCTCACCGATTATGAGGGAAAAGTTCCATTTTGAAAGGCCGTCTGCCTCGGTGCCAGAGGATTTTATTTCGGCAAAAAGACTTGTGCTTTCTTTTAGTTCAAGTGCCCTTGCAAAGCGTTCTGAAAGGCTTACTCCTCCCGGTAAATCATGGCGGAGGCTTCCGTCTACGGTGAGGCGAAAGGAAATGTCCGGCCGGGGGAGGCTTTTTTCAATGAAAACATCCCGGCACATCATTGTTTCTGACGATGGACGCTTTAAGAAGTTTCGTCTGGCCGGAAAATTCTCAAAGAGACCTTCGCTCATGACGATTGTGCCTTTTCCGTCCTGAACAGGGGGAATTGTCTCGATTAAGTGGTCTTCAGTAATGCTGGCCCTCATTTTGTTTGTCCCGCTCATAATTGAAAGTCGGGAGACGGCGGCTATTGAGGCCAGGGCCTCGCCTCGGAAACCCAGGGTGGTGAGTTTGAGCAGGTCTTCTGATTCAGAGATTTTACTCGTGCAGTGGGGGCGGGCACAGTTTTGCAAGTCTTCTTTTGTCATGCCCCAGCCGTTGTCTGAGATACGGATTTTTTCGATGCCGCCGTTTTCGATTTCTACGGAAATGCTTGTGGCTCCGGAGTCTACGGCATTGTCTAAAAGTTCCCGGACTATGGCGGCCGGGCGGTCAATGACTTCTCCTGCGGCGATTTTTCGTGCTACATCTATGGAAAGCTGCCTTACAGGGCGGCGGACTTGACTGTCACTCATTACTGGCGCAGTCCTTCTACTGGCGCTCCGGCACTTCCTGTCTCTGCATCTGTGCCTGTAAATAGGTCAAGCTGTGGCTCAATATTGATTTGGGGGGTCGGAGAGGCCGGATCAGCCTTTACCGGCTGGTTCATTAGAATCTGAATCTTTCCTTCGATTTTTTCTATGTCTTTTTCGAGGCTTTTTGCAAGCTTGATACCTTCTTCAAAAGTAGAAAGGGCATCTTCAAGGGAAATGTCGCTTTTTCGGATGTTTGCCGTTAGTTCTTCCAGTCGGGAAAGGTTTTCTTCAAATGATTTCATGTTTTTATCCTATCAAAAATAAGAAAATTTAACCACAGATAACACAAATTGCTACGCAATTTCAATTCAGCTTTATTATTCACCTTGATTTTTCGTAAGAAAAATCGAATCTGTGTGGCATCCTTTATTTCATATTTTCCGCTGCTTCCAATGTGTTGTACATTAACATAGCGATTGTCATTGGGCCTACTCCGCCCGGAACCGGCGTGATGTAGCTGGCTTTTTCTTTGAGGTCGTCAAAGTCGCAGTCACCAATCAGGCGGAATCCGCTCTTTTTTGTGCTGTCCGGGATTCGGTTTACGCCAACGTCGATTACAACGGCTCCTTCTTTTACCATGTCAGCAGTTACTGTGTGCGGGTGGCCGCTTGCAGCGATTAAAATGTCTGCCTGACGGGTGATTTCTGCCATATTTTTGGTTCCTGTGTGACAGATTGTGACCGTACAGTTTGTTTCTTTACGGGCAAGAAGAAGCGAAACCGGCTTTCCTACGATGTTGCTTCGACCGATTACAACGGCGTGCTTTCCGCTTGTTTCGATTCCCATGCGCTCAAGAAGAACGATGATTCCGTGCGGTGTACAAGGAAGGAAGGCTTTTTTGCCGATTACGAGATTGCCGACATTGACCGGATGGAAGCCATCAACGTCTTTTTCTGGCGAAATTGCCATGATGATTTTGTCTTCGTT
>DGTW01000284.1 GCA_002393835.1 Treponema sp. UBA4326 | reverse complement strand
AGAAAGAAACAGTAAACTGTTAGTTTAAAATTAGAAGACTACTGTCGGGTTTTATCCCGGAGGCCGCATCTCCATTCTATCCGCCATACAAATAACAAACCTCTCTAATATGATAAATCCTTCCACCGCTATAAACAAACCATTAACTTATAAAAAAATATAGCGTACTTTATCCTCAGTAAGTTATACTAACATAAGCTGTAAAAGCAAATCCAATAAAATAATCAGAAAAAAATGACAGGAATCTATAAAAATATTAAAGTAAAAATCTGGGAAAATGAAAAAGATCCCTCAAAATACACAATAGAACTTTTTGACTATAATGATGAATCAGTTACCTGGCAGGAACTTGAAGCTGCTGGATTTGTTGAATATTTTAATCACTGGTATACAACTGTTCCCAAAGAAAATGTCAGGTTGATAACAATTTAATAATCACTATTCGGAGAGAAAATGAACAGAGAAGAAATGCTTGCAAACTGCAAAATAAAAACAGAAGGACAGTTTATTGAAGAGTGCCGCAAAAATGCCATAAAAGACGAATGGTATAATTTTTCTGATGAGCACACAAAACCTGTTTCAATCGGCAAAGAATGTGTGACTTATGGAAACGGCGGCTGGACGGGCTGTGCAATTCCAGAGCAAAGATGGGATGTTGCCATGGAGAAGCTTTTAAAGTATAAGGCATTTGTTGAATGGGAAAAATCCGGAGCTGTCTTAAAAATCGAAAATGTAAGGTTTGAAACTGAGCATTATCTTGAAGAAATCAAGGGCGGATATGCAAGGCTTTGGAACGGAACGCAGACCAGCGAACCTGAACAGAAACTGCTTGATGAAGGCTGGTTTTTTGACAACTACGACTGGCATCAAGGTGAATGTAACTATCACAAAATAGTAAAGTGCAAAGACCTTGAGGCAAAAATCGCCATAGTCTTTAGAAAACGCACAGAGGAGCGCGACAAAAAAGAGTTTGGTTTTACCCAATCATCCTTAAAAGGAATTTACAGATACCCGCTTCCAGGACAATTTGAGAAAGAAGTTTTTGAATGCATTGAAAAACAAAAAGCTTTATCCGAAGAACTTAAAGAAAAACTTGCAAAGTATTTTGAAAAATCATTACTTGAAGATGAGTTCAAGGCCTTACTTAAATTAAAAACGCAGGAACTAAACGCTATGCTTAAAACAATAAATCCGTCGCTTTCTAAAACAGAACAACGAAAGACAATCCTTAATGCCTCAAAATCTGTGTGCAATAAAAATCCTGCATATGACAATTCCCTTGAAAATCGGGGAGAAGAAATATCCGGCAGGAATATTGACATCGCATTTGAAAAGGCCGGGCTATAATAAAGTCAAATACTAGCAGGAGAAAAATGTTATGTCAGATATTCCATGGTCAAAAATTATTGCAGAAAGTTTTTATTGCGATACATTCTATGCTTATATTATAGAAGAAATTTCAGAAGGAATCATTCTTCATGGTTGGTCAAAAAGTTACGACAACACGGCTTATAGGGAAGGTTCTCTTTTTCTTAAACCTGAATGGGTAGTTCAAGTAATCAACTTAATTCGCTCGGTACCAAAGAAAGTACTTGATCGTGGAGACGGTCCTGAAGGAACTTATGGCGGTGAATGGGATCGCTGCATTGAAATTCCTGCTGATGACTTAGAAAAGTATGAAATCAATCTTTATGCAAAAAATGTATATTACGAACGCTCTTCACCAAAACTTGAAATCAGCATTATTGTTACAGATCCAGCAGTAAGTGATGAATTTAGCGACGACTATTTCCCGGACTATCCGCTTTTAAAAGACAGAGATAGAATCAGGATTAAACATGGATATAATGTTGAAGGCTATGTCCGTGATGTAGAGCCTGTTCTTCATGAGCTTGAAAAATATGTTTCTGAAAAAAACAAATCAAAAATCCTTGAGCCCATTGGAAAAATAAAAACTGAACTTGAAGAAAAATTTGAATGGTATCTTGAAAAATGCCGCAAAGATAAAGACATCATAAAAATCCCTGAAATCCGCTGGATTAAAAAACAAATTGGAGATAAAAATTACGAAGTTACTATGGCCATTTTTTATGATAAAAAAATTGACAGTCAGAAAACAATAAAATGCACTGCAAAAGAAATGGCCATGGCTTCAAAATATTTTGCAATCTGGGAACTTGATATAAAAACAATTCCGTATAAAAAAAGCAATCAGTTTATAGAACTTGAAATTTCTGAAAGCAGCCGTTACAAAAACCATAAAAACGTAAAACTTCTGATCAAAAACATAAATGATTTTTTTGAAGTACCATTTATGTATGATAAAGAAAATATGAATCCCAGCCGTCATCCTTTTTATGACTTTATAAATTATACGGAAGCAGAAAAAATACATCTTCATTATCCAAGAAGACTTCATGCATTTTTTATTGATGAATACTTTGCCTTAAAATGGAATACAGATGAAGTGACACAAATTGATGAAGAACATTCAAGAAGATTTTATGTTTCCCTGTATGATTTAATACAGTTCTATCATGTTCTTATGTATATTAAGTCAATAGAAACTGATATCAAAGAAATTGAAGCCCTTAAATATAAAAAAGCCGGCCCCTTTAGGTTCTGGTATATCGAAGATGAAAACGAAGGAACAATTTATTTTTCAATCACAAATGAAGACGTTCATAACAGCTACAATAACAGGATTGATTTTACCTGTTTCCCGGAAGAATTTGCTCAGGAATTTGAAAAGATTTATATGCTCGTTGAAGCAAACTGCTTAAGATATTCTTTTGAACATCCGGCTTTTGGAATAAAAACTGATTTAAAACGAATACAATGGAATACTTTTTATAACAGTTCAAACGGCAAATATTTCCTCATCTGGAATCATGAAGGTGAAGAAGAAAAACACGAAATAAATCTTTCAAAAGAAAAAATCTACAAAATACAGGAATATGCCTTCTGGTGGTGGCGCGCAACAAAGCACAATAAGGAACTTATTTTTGAAGATGAAAAAATTTATTTTGAGATAAATCCGAAATCCGAAAATCCAAAACTTGGAAGAATAATTTTAAAATTCAAGGATAAGAAAAAATCAAATGTAGACGCATATTTTGATCTTTCAACCGGCTGCAATCTGCCAAAAGATTTTTGCAGCTGCCAGTATAACCAAATAGTGCGCCGTGTTCATCTTGATACAAATCCCGATTTAACTGACAGAATACAGGATTACCACAAGGAAGATTTTAAGTCTAAATCTGATTATGTGTGCTTTAATTATTGGGACAGCAAATACAATGTCTATGACCTGACAACTGAGCATTTTTTTGCACTGGATAAATCAGAATTCACAGATTTTGTTGATTCAATAAAAGAACTGTATGAATTTCTGAGTAACACAAAAAATAAGATTTCTTTCTTACTCAATAAAGAAGTTGAAAAAAAATATGACAGAGAAGGCTATTCAATCAGTATTTATAGAAAAGGTCTTGATACAGATGAAGCTGACATTAGTAATGATGACGATCTTCCCCTGTATTTTATAATCAGCTCAAGATGCAGAATAATCCGTTGTGACTGGCTTTCAATAGTTGGTACACGCAAAATCCTGCTTTCACAGTTTAAAGAACTTTTGACTGCACTGGAATCTGTATCAGAATAAATGGTTTTTAAGGAAAAATAGATCGATTGTTAATTCAGCCATAAGCAAGTGCGGGGGTAATCCGTTTGTCTGTGCCATTCATGAGTTTTAAGTCTGTAACTTAACCTGTGCCGCACGGCTTTTGAAGAAACCTTACGCTTCTGGCTGGGCGGCTTTTTTTTCCTCTTTGTAAGATTCAGCGGTGCTTGCTGGTCCGTCCCACCAGAGTTTTGTCGCATCATCGTAAGCCATTTTTGCTGTGTTTGATTCCATAAAATCAAGAAGAACAGATTCCGTGTTTTTTTCGGTTTCTTTTGCAAGCTGTTCAACTGCAAGAAGAGTGTTTATATCCATTGCAAACAAAGTTTTCTCACTCGCCATAAACTACTCCAGTGCAACTTTTTCTGATTTTAAAAACTTCAGTTTTGAAAGAGATTTTTCTGTCCTGAAACAAAACTGATCTTGTAATCGTTCAGGAAGAAGAAGACTTATGCACATTTTGTCTGACTGTTCAGATCCCATCTTGCCAAAGACGTTTCCCATATATGCCATAATCGTCGTGTTTGTATCATCGTTTGCAATTTTTCCGGAAATTACATCATAGGATTCCAGCTGTTTTCTGACATCAACAAAAACGTCGTTCCGGCGGTGAGCTACAATACAATGAAGCCAGTTTACATCTGCTGTTTTAAAGTCAAAAGTATTCAAGTCTTTAACAGAATCAACTTTAAAATAAGAAATATAAGCAAATTTTTCATCTGCTGAAACAAGTCCTTTTGACTTTGCTTTGGCTGCAGTTATTTTTGCGAAACTCTTTGCCTGTTCTTTTGACGAAGTAAGATAAAATCCCCTGCCAAAATCCTTAAATTTTGCGCATTTTTCCAAATCAGGAGTTTCGACCACGCAAAAACTGCCGTGGTAAAGAATAATTCCTTCTGACAGATTTTTCATTCGAACGCTCCCTTGATTTTGAGATATTCATATACATCCTCAAAAACAGCCTCGTCACCTTCAACATGGAAAATACCGAACCCCTCACGGATATACTTCAGGACATCAAATTTCTTGAAAAGCAGTGCTGTCTGTTTTAGCGAAAATTTTAATTTTTCTGCCGTGATTCTGAGGATTCTGATCTGCATGTATAAAATCTGCTGAGATTCTGTCATTTTTATTTAAATATTTCCCTTACTTTTGCCTTGAACTGGTTGCCGCGGTCAAATTCATTGGTAAACATTCCGAAGCTCGTTGAACCTGGTGAGAACACTACGACCTTGTCTGAGGTGAGGGGATGTTTTCTCAATGCTGCCGACATGTCATTTTTGAGGGCTGTAAGCAGTTCTGTCAGGCTGGCAAAAGGTCCGGCATAGCTGATTCCCTGGGCATTAAACTGCGGAATCATTTTGTCCGTTGCAGTTCCTTCAAGAAGATAAATTGATTCCGGCTTGAGCTTTGATGATGCTATTGTATTTGCAACCGGACTCAAATCCAGCCCTTTGTCCGTTCCGCCGGTGATAAAGGTTACCGGTATTCCGAAAGCCTGTGTTGCTTCTGCGGCAGATTCAGGAACGGTAGAAGCCGAGTCATTGTAGAATTTTACGCTGAAATCAGAAGAACTGTTTGGTTTCCACTGGTGAAAGTATTCAAGGCGGTGTTCGATTCCGTTCCATTTGCCGAGAATGTTGATTATCTGCTCTGGCGCAACTCCCATGAGTTCAAGTACGAGGGCTGCATTCAGAACGTTGAGGCGCATGTGCTTGCCTGGAACGATAAGGTCTTTAAGTACGGTTTCCGTTTCAAGGCCGTGGGTCTGGGCGTATTTGCTCATGTACTTCTGCGGGAGGCGTACGATTCCCTTTCCGTTAGTGTCCTGATAAACGCCGAATGTGTCTTTCGGAAGCTTTTTCTTGGAATAGCGCAGTACCTGTGCCTTTGTCTGCTTGGCAAAAACGTTTCCCCAGTTGTCTATGAGGGTTCCGCCGTCTGCTGCAGGATCATCGTCAAAATCAAGGATCGTAAAATCATTCTTTGTCTGATCTGCGTAAATCAGTTCCTTGTCAGCAACATAGGCGAGCATCGAATGATAGAAATTCTGATGATCAGGTATAATCTTTGTGATGAGTGCGATATGCGGCTTGAGGAGCTTCCTTCCGCGGAGATCTGCCAGCTGCCAGCTTGAAAGTTCAAGGACTACCGGTGTCGTTCCGCTTGTTTTTTCGAGGAAGGTGAGCGGTGAAACGGTGATGTTTCCGCCGAGATATGCATCAAAGCCTGCTTCCTTGAGCCCGTAGTAGATTGCGCTGACGGTCGAAGACTTGCCTTTTGAACCTGTAACTGCAATTACCGGTGCCTGTGAAAAATGCAGGAAGAGGGAAATATCGGTTTCTATTGCCTTTGCTGCTGCGAGGAATTTGTTTCCGTCGTATTTTACTGCAGGATTCTTGATTACGCAGTCTGCCTTTTCAAAATCAGATATCTGGTGTTCTCCGAGCCTGTAGCTGAGGCGCGAAATGTCCAGCCTTTTGTCAGATGAAAGTGATTTGATTGTCGGGGCGAGCTGTTCTGCAGTTTTCATGTCCGTTGCAATAACGTATGCACCGTGCCTGAGAAGAAAGCGTACTGCTGCTTCACCGCCTCCGTTGAGTCCGAGGCCCATTACGACAACGTGTTTGTCCCTGATGTCATCAAGTGTTTTAAAACAGCAGCCTTCCGGATAAAAAT
Source organism: Treponema sp. UBA4326 (assembly GCA_002393835.1). Lineage (GTDB taxonomy): Bacteria > Spirochaetota > Spirochaetia > Treponematales > Treponemataceae > Treponema_D. Next base: position 7,514 of record DGTW01000284.1, on the reverse strand, counting down.
GTGCGGCCGGTGGAAGTGGTTCTTTTTCGTCAGACATGGCAATCTCCTTCTTTGAGTTAATGTTATTTTATAATGTGTCAGCCACTGAATGCAAGGTTTTTCTATTTTACACTTACTGCTAAACGGTCTATAATGTGAATGAAATAAAATACGAGAGGTACTGATTATGGCAGAAGGATGTACACACAACTGTTCGACCTGCGGGTCAGACTGTAAGTCAAAGGAAATGCGCGAAAGCCTGCGTGAAGGCAGCTGCGTTAAAAAGGTAATAGGCGTTGTTTCAGGAAAGGGCGGTGTAGGAAAGTCGCTTGTAACGGCCATGCTCGCTGCAAAAATTTCCAGAAACGGATATAAGGCTGCAGTTCTTGATGCAGATATTACCGGACCTTCTATTCCGACTTCGTTCGGTGTAGCCGATGAAAAGGCGATGGGAGATAAAAACGGGGCAATTTATCCTGTTAAATCAAAGGGCGGCGTTCAGCTGATGAGCATGAACTTTCTGCTTGAACATGAAACTGATCCTGTAATCTGGCGCGGTCCTGTAATTGCAGGCGCCGTAAAGCAGTTCTGGACTGATGTTGCCTGGGATGACGTAGACTTTATGTTTGTGGATATGCCTCCGGGAACAGGTGACGTTCCGCTGACTGTATTCCAGAGCCTTCCGGTAGACGGAATCGTAATTGTTTCTTCTCCGCAGCAGCTTGTACGCGTAATAGTTGAAAAGGCCGTTAAAATGGCAAATACGATGAAAATTCCTATCATCGGAATCGTTGAAAACATGAGCTACGTTCAGTGTCCTGACTGTAACCGTGAAATAAAGATTTTCGGCGAGAGCAACGTAGAAAAAATCGCACTGGACTACGGAATTCCGCTTCTTGCAAAGATTCCTATGAGTGAAGCAATTACCCGTGCAATCGATGAAGGGGAAGTTGAGGCGCTCGACGGAGAATTCCTTGAAGCTGCCGTTAAACTGATCGAAAAAATATAGACGTCAGAAGGTAAAAAAATGGGCTGTCAGATAATTTATCCGGCAGCCCATTTTTCATTTATATTAACTGTCAGACTTTGAACAGGTCTACTTCTGCACCAATCTTGTCGATTGATTCCTTAACCTGCTGAGAAATTTCCTTGAGGGTAACTCCGGTTTCATTGATTTTTTTTGCACCGATAGACATTTCATCCATACTCGTAGACATAACTCCCGTTACTTCCTTGAGGGAAGCCATTTCGGTTACAATCTTCTCGCTGTTAGAAGTCATGTCGCGTGAAGAATTGCGTACGTCAACGCTTGATGAGTTAAGGTCACGCAGTGCTTCGATAATCTGCTTTGAACCTTCGTTCTGCTCGTCCATTGCAGCGTGAATCTGAATGACAAGCTGGTCTGTTTCTTTAATTTTGTTTGAAACGATTGCAAGGGCCTCGTTGGATTCTGTTGAAGAATTAACGACTTCATCGATTGTAGCACGGATGCGTTCAATTCCTTCACCGATTGTCTTTGACTGCTGTGATGAAGTTTCAGAAAGCTTACGGATTTCGTCTGCAACGACTGCGAATCCCTTACCGGCTTCACCTGCGTGGGCTGCTTCGATTGCGGCGTTCATGGCCAGAAGGTTTGTCTGTTCTGCAATGCTTGAAATTGCAGTGTTTGCTTCCTGAAGCATTGCAGACTGTTCTTCCATCTGGTTGATTTTGTCGCCGACTTCCTGCTGCTTGCTGAATCCGACATTTGCGTTTTCTTCGAGTTCCCTGAAAGAGTGAGACATCTTTTCAACCGATTTATTGACTGAAGAAATGTTTCCGATCATCTCTTCGATTGCAGCACTTGCTTCAGTTATGCTTGCTGCCTGATTTTCGATGAGGTTGTCGAGGTTTGTAATTGAAGAAGAAATATGGTTTACGGAATCGCTTGTTGCTGCTACGCTTCCGCCCTGATTCTGGATCTGTTTGTGGATGCTGTCGATGTTTGCGATAATCTGCGTAATTGAACTTGCCGTATCTTCTGTTCCTGCAGAAAGATTTTCACCGCTTGTTCCGAGCAGGGCTTTTGACTCCTTGAGGGCGCTTACAATCTGATGAAGCTTATCCATGAACAGGTCAAAGTTGATTATAAGGTCACCGATTTCGTCGCGGAGATAGAGTGCACAGCGTTTAGTGAGGTCAGCATCTCCGGCTGCAAGCTCTGTAAGGAAGTGAGTTACGTTGTAGATGCGGTGCATAATCCATCTTACGAACAGGTAGCACAGAAGCGAGAAGAGAATGACGAGAACGGCTGCAATCGGAATTACATATCCCATCGTCCTGTATTTAATTGCTTCAACGACATTGACTGATTTTGCGATGAAGAGCATACCGGTAATGTTTCCGTCGTCACCGGCGAGAGGCATGTAATTTGTAATGTACTGCTCTCCTGCAATTACGTTTTCACCGTTGTATTTTATGCCTTCGTAGAGAACCTGTTTTACGATGGCTTCGTTTGCAAGTTCAGTTCCTACAAGGTGCTGTCCGAGGGAGGTTTCTGCACGTATATTGCCCTTGAAGACTGTACATTCAACGTTGTAATTATTCTTGATGATTGGTACATAGCAGTTTTCGCTTGTTCCTGTAAGGTCGTATCCTACAAGAACTGCTCCTTCAACCGCACCGTTGCCGAGAGTGATCGGACTTGCAGCGAGAAGACCGTAAGTAACATCTCCGACACCGTCATAAGTGAAGGATTCTGTTCCGCGGAGTGCAGAAGAAACGATGCCCAGTGAGACTGTTTCACCGGCAGATATTCCGTGACCGCCTATTACAGTTCCGCTGGAATCGATGACAGCCATTATGTCGAGACCGAATTTATCAGATTTTTCTTCGCTTACTTCAGCAGCCTTTTCAGGATCATGATTCCTGAGCGAGTTTACGACATCAGGCCCCGTAGAAAGGATGTTTGCATACCTGAATATGTTGTCATGCCAGTCCTTGAGCATGTACATGGCACCGGAAGCCGTATGACTGATGGTCTCTTCGGTGTTGTCCATGATTCCGTTGTCAAAGACTGTCAGGGAAATTGTGACAACCAGTGCTACGGAAGCGATGATTGACCCAAGCATCATAGCTATGAGCTTCATCTTTAATGACAGGTTTCTTTTAGCGTTTGTTTCAAATCTGTCCAGTTCTTTTGCCATATTAATACCTCTCTTATCCCCCAGATGCCTGCAATATGTTATAATAGGAAGGAGATAAAAAAAACAAATAAGTTCAATATTAATTATAACATAATTTTATAGAATTAGCATGAAAAAAGAAAATAATTTTCCGCTCTTCCTTGCTCCGATGGATGCGCTGACTCATCAGGCCTTCAGAATGATTATCGGACGTTTTGGCGGATGCGATGAATACTTTAACGAAATGATAAACGCCTCTTCCCTCCTGAATAACGGCCCGTGGGAAAAATACTATCTCCTCGACGGTCCGGAAAGTGAGAAACTCGTATGGCAGCTTACGGACAAAAATGCAGACAAAATGGCAGAGGCAGCCGGACTTCTTGCGCAGAAAGATGGAAAGGGAATAGACCTGAACATGGGCTGCAGTGCACCTCAGATCGTAAAAACCGGAGCCGGAATTGCCTGGATGCTCAAGCCGGTTGAAGAAACTGCCCTGATGGTACGCAAGGTAAAGTCCGCCATCGAAAATGCCGCAAAAGACGGTGCAGAAGCAAAAAGGCTTTCCGTAAAGCTAAGGCTTGGAAATGAAGAATACACGCATGAAAGACTGTCCGGCTTCTGCAGGATGCTTAAGGAAGAAGGCGTTCAGATGATAACCCTTCATCCGCGTACGCAGAGGCAGAAGCATTCAAGGCACTGTGACTGGTCAGCCGTAGAAGAACTCGCGCTGAAAATTCCTGAAATACCGGTAATACTGAACGGAGACGTAAAGGACAGGGCTTCCTTTGAAGCAGCAGTAAAGACGGCCCCTCATGCACAGGGAATAATGATAGGAACCGCTGCAGCACAAAAGCCGTGGGTATTCAGGGAAATCAGGGGCGGAGAGCCGCTTGAAATCGACTGCCGTCAGCTTGCGCTGGATTTTATAGGATATGTACGGGAGTATCAGCCTGAAGAATTTTATAAAACGCGCCTGCAGAGATTCTTTGCGTATTACTGCATGAACTTCAGCTTCGGGCATTACTTTCAGTCACAGATGCTGAATATTACGGATATTGAAGATGCAGAAAAAAGGGTAAAAGAGTATTTTGAAAAATGCCCTGAAGATATATTCAAGAAAAAAAATTGACTACCGGTCGCGTTTCGGAGTCCAGAACCGCCCGTTAACTTGCTACATTCTGTTTGCGGCAAAGGAACTATTAAATATGCCGCCTGAGCGGCAGCCGCAAACAGGATGTTTCTGGTCTCCAAACCGCTCCCTCCCGTCAATTTTTTAATTAAATCTGAAAACGGGCATTTTTCGTTTCAGCATAATGTTTCGGTAAAGATTAATCCCAGGTGGCGGTGCCGCTGGCGGTGATCGGGATTACTTCGCCCAGATATGTCGGGTCGGGTTTAATCAGTGTGAAAAAGAAATCCTTGACGCGGGCGAAGAATTCCCTTACTGCCCATGATGCATGGGTTTTTGTCGTAAAACTGTCTATTTCCGGGGATGCGTATCCTGCGGCGTCTATGCCGAGGCTGCGGGCGATATATACTGAACGGATCAGGTGAAAATCCTGGGTCGTTATTACTGCATCCGTAACTTCGAAGATTTCCTTCGCACGGTACATTGTTTCGTATGTGCTGAAGCCTGCATGATCCATGAATACATCATCCTTACTGATATGATGCATTTTATTGATGTAGGTTTTAGCGGCATTTACTTCGTCATAATACTGCTTGCCGTGATCGCCTGATACAAGAATCTTCTGAACTTTTCCTGCATCGTACAGAGCGACCCCGGCTTCAATCCTGTCCCTGAAAACATGAGAGACAGTGTTGACGCCGATGACTTTTGCTCCCGGAACTATGGCCGTATATCGTTCCGGAACCTGGGAAACATCGTCATAAATATAATCCTTTGTCGTCACATACATGTACAGGTTTACGGCCGTGCAGAATGCAAGAAAGCCTGCGAGGCATTTAACCGAGAAACTAAGGATATTCTTTATGACTGCTCCCCTCATCTGACCCCTTTACTCAATAGTGATTGACTGGTCAGCCGTGAAGGATTTTCCAGGTTCAAGTGAAATGAGGGCTGCTTTTTCTTCCCACTCGTGTTCAGTGTTTTCTGCGTCTGCAGTTCCGTACCACGGTTCGATGCAGTTAAAGCCGTTTCCGCTTACGCCTTCGCTTCCTTTTCCGCCCTGCCATACCATGAGGTAAGGATATCCGGCACAGTTAACTTTTACGAGGGAACCGTCTTTTTTGTTGCGGAGTCCTACCCAGTTTGACTTGAATGCCGTAAAGAAGTGTCCGTTTCCGAATCCGTCTGCATTAATCGGGATAATGCCTGCTTCTTTTTCGCCGTAAGGTTTTGTGCACGGAGCCGTTCCTTCTTCATCAACTGCAAGCTGTGCTGCGTCATTGAGAAGGACTGTCGTGAGAGGCTCTTTCTGCTCGAATTCATACTGATAGTCGGCATTTGTAGTGCCTGCCGGGTCAGTGTTTCTCGGGCAGCAGAAAGCCGTATGGCTTCCGAGGGAGAAGAGCATTGTCGTAGAATCTGTATTTGTTACGGTTGTCGTAAAGACAAGACCGTTTTCCTTGAGTTCATAGTGAGTTTTAAGGCTGAATTTCCACGGGAATTTATCTGCTGTTTCAGCATTTTCCGTAAGTTCGAAGGTTGCTGAAGTTTCTGTCTGTTCAAGGATTTTGTGTTCCATGTCGCGGCTCATTCCGTTGTTTACGAGATGATATTCCTTTCCGCCGTATGTGTAGAAACCGTCCTTAATGCGTCCTACATGCGGGAAGAGAACCGGTGCGTGGAATTTCCAGACTTCCTCCGGACCTTCAAATACATATTTAGTGCCGTCTTTTACGCTGCGGAAAGAATTGATTTCTGCTCCGTGCGTGTTTAAAACTACTTCGTAGCTGTTGTTTTTGAGTGTGATTATCATACAGTCAGTTTAGCGTTTTTACTTTACAAACTCAACTGACATTCCTACGGTGGCCCCGTGCGCCTTTGTTACGTCATTCGGCGTAAAGATGTATTTTCCGTCAGTTTTGACAAGAATCCCGTCTGCAATGAGCTTTCTTCCGTCCTTGAGCTGGGCTTTCTGTACGTAATCCGGCGAATTAAAATAAGACTGCTTTTCTTTGATGACATAAACGACGATTCTGTCCTTTCTTGAAGAATTGGTTACGATTGCATCACAGCCGTGTTTAAGTGCCATCTGTTCTGCGAAGGTATTCATTTCTGCAATCTGCGTGTTAAGGTCATCGATTTCTGCCTGAAGCTCCGTCTGACCGGTTGCAAGCGTATCTGCCATCATGTAGGCCTTGCGCATGATTGCCGGAACATAGTCTTTGATCGAGTTTTCCATAGGAATCGGCTTAAAGCGGCGTCCGATTGTATTCAGGTCTTCAAGCTGTTCTTTTGCAAGTTCAACTGATTTCGTAAAGCTTTTTGAAGGATTTTCTGAAGTCTGGGTGTATTTCTCAGGGTCGAATTCAAGCGCTTCATAGGATTTCCAGATGTCAGAAAGCGGTTCGTTAAGGGCAATTCCTATGTCACCGATGATTTTGTCCTGTTCCTTTGACTGTTCGCGGGCCTTAGGATCGTACTGGTCGATTTTTGCCTGATACTGGCGGCGTACTTCTTCTACTGCTTCGCGCTGTGCCTTGTTTGCCTTGATCTGCTGGGTTACGAGTTCCTGGCGCAGGGCCTTTATCTGCTTGTCGTATTTTGATGAAAGGTCCTTCCTTTCCATTTCGTTAAGCTGCTTCTGGGAGTCCATTACGCCCTTGCTCTGTGCAAGGTTAAGCTGCTCTTCATCATACGAATCAAGCTGCTTCTTTACTTCATCGACTTTTCTGCGGGCTTCTTCGATTTTAGCGTCGTATTCACCGTGGATTTTCTGAACCGAACGTTCGTATGCAGTTTTGATTTCCTTCTGCCTTTTCTGAACCGTTGATTTTGAAGTTACGGATTTGACTGAATCGAGGGTGAACATGTCGTTGTCGTATTTCTGCTTTGCCTGGTCGATTTCGTTTTTCATTGAAAGTTCCAGGGAGAGAAGTTCGCGCTCTGCAGTTTCGTAGCGGTTTTCCGTCCTGCCGACAGAATCAAGGAGTCCGCTCAGGTTGAGGTCGTCAAAAGTATCAATGTTAATTGAAATCCTGGAGTTGGCATTCTGTGCAATTTTTGTAACGGCAAAGGTGGCAAGGGCAACAAAGGCAAAACATCCGGCAAGTACAAACCAGACGCTTTTATTCCTGTTGTGACGGGTCTTTTCGTATTCGTTTACAAGATTGTACGAAGCTTCAGCATGCTTTTTGAGAGGCTTAAGTTCATCTCCGAGGAAAATTTTTACTTCTTCGTGAATC
>DGTW01000205.1 GCA_002393835.1 Treponema sp. UBA4326 | reverse complement strand
CCTGATGGATTTCTGTATCGGAACCCCTATGTTCATGCTGCTTGGTTTCGGCCTTATGATGAGCGAAAATTACATTTTTGGCCTTGTGGGAAAACCGAATCTGCAGCTTTTCACCAGCTTTGCGGAGCTTGACTGGTCATCATTTGTCTTTAACCTGGTTTTCTGTGCTACGGCCGCAACAATTGTTTCGGGAGCCATGGCTGAGAGAACTAAATTTTCTGCTTACTGTATCTATTCGGCCGTTATTTCGGCTGTTGTTTACCCCATTGAAGCCGGCTGGGTCTGGAACTCTAACGGCTGGCTGGCCCAGATGGGTTTCGTGGACTTTGCGGGAGGAGCTGCGATTCACTCTGTGGGCGGAACGGCAGCCTTGATTGGAGCTATGTTCCTCGGTCCCCGAATCGGAAAGTACGACTACGACAAGAGCGGAAAGGTGACGAAGGTTCACGCTATCCCCGGTCACTCCCTCACTTTGGGTGCTTTGGGAACTTTTATCCTCTGGTTCGGCTGGTACGGCTTTAACGGCGCTGCCTGTACAAAAATGCTGGGAATCGGCGGTCTTGCGGCCGTCTTCACCACAACAACAATCGCTCCGGCTCTTGCGGCTGTAACTACGATGATTTTTACATGGTGCAAGAACGGAAAGCCTGATGTCTCGATGACATTGAACGCTTCGCTTGCAGGTCTTGTCGCAATCACGCCGACTTGTGCCACGGTTGACGCTCTGGGAGCCAGCATTATCGGAATCGTCGCAGGCTTTATCGTTGTGATTGTCGTTGAATGGCTGGACCTTAAGCTTCACATCGATGACCCGGTTGGTGCCGTCGGTGTTCACCTTGCAAACGGAATCTGGGGAACTTTGAGCGACGGTCTTTTCAATGTTGAGTCGGGTCTTTTCTATGGCGGCGGACTCAAGCACCTGGGAATTCAAACTCTTGGTGAGTTTACGATTGTACTTTGGACTGCAGTATGTATGTTCATCGTTTTCAGCCTGATTAAAAAGCTCCATGGCCTCCGCGCAAGCCGTGAAGAAGAGGTCATCGGCCTTGATAAGCTGGAGCACGGAATTGACTCTGCATACGGCGGCTTTATTATGGCTCCACAGGTAATGACTGGCGGTCAGGCTGGAATCGGCGGACTTTCTGCAGGAAATATGTCTGTGGAAGGTGGCAGCGGTCTTTCTGGAAACATTCCGCTTGAAAAGGCAGTCCCGGTTACAAAGGCTAGTGCCCGTCCGGACGCAAAATTCCACATGGTCACGATTGTCACCCGTCCAAGCAAGTTCGACGAACTTAAGAATGCCATGAATGACATCGGAGTTACGGGCATGACCTTATCAAATGTCTTAGGATGTGGCGTTCAGCACGGAAACACACAGAAATATCGTGGCGTTGAGATGGACATTACCCTTCTGCCAAAAATCAAGGTTGACATCGTGGTCAGTGAAGTCCCGGTTGACCTGGTGATTGCGGCCGCCAAGGAAGTTCTTTACACTGGAAACATCGGCGACGGAAAGATTTTCGTTTACGATGTGGATAATGTCGTAAAGGTAAGAACCGGCGAAGAAGGTTACGAGGCTTTGCAGGATTAAGGAAATCAACAGGGGGAAGTCTCCCCCTCTTTTCCTTATTTTCCAATAGCTTTTTCACATATAGGTGCTATAATTAGGCATTGGAGATTATATGGACTTACTTTTTTCAAAGATATACAAGACTTTCGTTTTTCAGGACAGGTATCTGCTCTTTCTGGAGGGATTCCGGAACACGATTATCCTTACAATTCTCAGCTTTATCTGCGGCATACTGTTCGGAATCCTGATTTCTTTTGCAGTCAGCTCAAAAAATGAGCCGCTCAGAAAATCCGTCACTTTTATCCGTTCTCTGCTGATTGAAATTCCCACAATGGTTCTCCTGATGATTTTTGTCTATCTCATTTTTGGAGAATCGGCAGTTCCTGTATTCTGGATTGTTGCAGCGGGGCTTACGCTTAAGTCTGCGGCTTTTCTTTCTGAGATTTTTATGACCTGCCTTTCTGTCGTTAACAAGGGCGAAATAGAAGCTTCCCGGACCCTTGGAATGACTTCCCTGCAGTCCTTTAAATTTGTCGTTCTTCCGCAGGTCGTGCAGGCGGCTCTTCCTTTGTGCAAAAATCAGTTCATCACCACCATGCAGGAAACTTCTGTCGTCGGCTATCTTGCCGTAATGGATTTGACCAGGGCTTCTTCCGTTGTCTCAAGCCGTACGCTCGACGCATTCTTTGGACTCATCTTAATCACTGTGATTTACTTTTTGGTCGGGGCGACCGGAAAAGGTCTTCTCAATTCCATTTCAAAGCTTTGCAGAATCAGGATGTAGGACAAGTAGCTATGGGACTTAATAAAATCAAGAATGCGCTTTTCCTCCTTTCTTTTTCCCTTATATATCCTCTTTTTTCCTCTTGCACGAAGTGGAAATACAGGCCGATTACGAATACCGAAAATCTTGAAGGCCGAACTATAGGCGTGCCATTGGCCTGGGATGCTGATTATATACTCAGTGAAAGAACTGATGTGAATATTATCCGTTATAACTCCTGCGCAGACGGATTTCTGGCTTTAAGGCACAACAAGATTGATGCTTTTGCCGTCGACTGTGAGAGCGCAAAACTTTTTCTCGCCACGGGCTCCGGCCTAAAGCTAATCTGCCCGGTTGGAAAGTCAAATATCGCAATATGGTTTAATCGCCACTCTTCTCAATACCGGGATGAATTCAACGAATTTTTAAAGAAATACCGCAAATCTGAAAATTTTTTGGATTTACAGAGGCGGAAGGCGCTTTTTGACGGTTTGACTTTTGATAGCGATGACATCATGCTGACGGGAAAGGGTAAGATCCTGAATGTGGCTTTTGACGAGCAGAATTTTCCGCGCACTCATTATGATGACAATGGTAATGCCGTCGGAATCGACCTTGAGGCACTGAAATATTTTGCGAATGAATACAATTACAAACTTGTATTCCACAATTCAGTTTATGAATCATCGATAATCGGAATGAGAACTGGAAAATATGATATTATGGCCGGCTACCTCTGTGATTTATACGAGACTGATGCAAAGGATAATGGTATCCTCTTCAGTGACGCGATTGATGAAATTGAACTGGCCCTCATTGAAAAAACACAGGAAAAGATTGAAATCAGCGTGGACTACTAGGATTCATCCTAAAAAAAGAGCCATGCTGATTTCAATTTCTGCTCCACCGTTCCCTACCTGTCATGCATGACGAAGAGCTTGATTCCCGGCTTGAAGCAATCTGACTGTATCATTAGTGAAGTACACTTCAGCAGTCTCTGTCTTTTTTTTAATCCAGAGTTTTTTTCATAAGAAAATCAGTCTGGCGGTCTTCTCCCAGAACAAAGACATGCTCACCGAAGCGGACAAAACCTCTATCCTGATAGAATTTTATCGCCTTGTAATTGTGTTCCCACACACCGAGCCAGACATAGGCAAGACCTTTTTCTTCTGCAAGCCTTAGAGCGCAGTCCATAAAGTGGCTTCCGATGCCAAGACCCTTGCAAGATTTTGCGACATAAATCCGCTGAATCTCCATTGAATTGTCGTAGTCTTTTTCTGTCTGTGCAGAGCCAAAATTAACTTTCATGTAGCCCACAGGTAAAAGGCTGTCATTTTCTTTTACCTGAGCAAGCATAAATATGGACTCAGGATTTTGGACTTCAGACAGGATTTGTTCTGCGTTAAAGTCTTTTTGAAGATATTTTTCCATGTCTTCTTTTGAGTTTACAGAGGCAAAAGTTTCTTCAAAAGTTTTCGCCCCGATTTCTGAAATAGAAGCGACATCTTCTTCGCTGCATTGTTTGAATATGATTTCTTTTGACATAA